>NZ_JBSGBK010000032.1:0-84901 GCF_053601215.1 Amycolatopsis sp. NPDC004772 | reverse complement strand
TGGGGCCCCGCCCCGGCCCCTCCCCCCCCCCGCTCTCCCCCCCCGCGGGGGGTTTGTTTGTTTTTGGGGTTTTAAACCCCCCAACACCACCCCACGACGCTCAGCCGACCTGGAAGTCTTCGCGCCGCACTTTCCGCGTGTCCAGCCAGTACCGCCAGGTGAAGCCGGGCCAGATCGTCCGGTTGACGCCCTTCGCGTCGAGGTACCAGCTCTTGCAGCCGCCGCGGGTCCAGATGCCCTTCGCGAGCTTGCGCTGGATCTGCCGGTTGAACCGCTCCTGCACTTCCGGCTTCGGTTCGATGGGCTTCCCGCGGGCCAGCCGCAGCGCTTCGGCGACGTAGGAGATCTGAGCCTCGATCATGAACACGACGGAGTTGTGCCCGAGCCCGGTGTTCGGGCCGAGCAGGAAGAACAGGTTCGGGAACCCGGCGACGGTGATGCCCAGGTGCGTCCGCATCCCCTCGGTCGCCCACTCCTTGCCGAGGTTGCGCCCGTCGCGGCCGACGATCTCCAGGTCGTCGAAGGCGTCGGTGACGTGGAAGCCGGTGCCGTAGACGATGACGTCGGCCGCGTGCTCGACCCCCGCGGCGTCGACGACGCTGCGCTCGCGGACCTCCCGCACGCCCTCGGTCACGACGTCGACGTTGTCGCGCGCCAGAGCCGGGTAGTAGTCGTTGGAGATGAGCACGCGCTTGCAGCCCATGGTGTAGTCCGGGGTGACCTTGCGCCGCAGCTGCGGGTCCTCGATCGCGCGGTGGATGTTGCGCTTGGCGATCCGCTGCCCGAGCTTCATCACCCACGACTGGCCGTTGAAGCCGACAGCCCGCGCTTCGAGCAGCCAGTAGAGCAGGGTGCGGTAGGCGCGCTGGGCCGGCGGGACGGCCTTGAACAGCGCGCGCGTCCGGCCGGACATCTCGTGGTCGGCCTTCGGCATGATCCACGGCGGCGTCCGCTGGAACAGCGTCAGCTCCGCCACCTCGGGGGCGATCTTCGGGACGAACTGGACCGCGCTGGCGCCGGTGCCGATGACGGCGACCTTCTTGCCCGCGAGGTCGACGTCGTGCCGCCACCGCGCGGAGTGGTAGGCCGGGCCCTCGAACCGCTCGATCCCGGGCAGCTCCGGGATCATCGGCAGGTGGAGGGCGCCGACCCCGGCGACCAGCGCGGTCCCGGCGAACTCGTCGCCGCCCCTCGTGGCGACGTGCCACCGGCCTTCCTCGGCGTCCCAGCGGGCGCCGGTCATCTCCTGCCCGAACCGGATGAACCGGCGCAGGTCGTGCTTGTCGGCGACCTCGCGCATGTACCGCCAGATCTCCGGCTGCGGCGAGTACGCCCGCGACCAGCCCGGGTTCTGCTCGAAGGAGAACGAGTACATGTGCGACGGGATGTCGCAGGCGCAGCCCGGGTAGCTGTTGTCCCGCCAGGTGCCGCCGACGTCGTGGGCCTTTTCGAGGATGACGAAGTCCTCGCGGCCCTCCTTGCGCAGCTGGATCGCCATGCCGAGACCGGAGAACCCGGTCCCGACGATGACGACCCCGGTCTCCGTGCGGTTGCCCATGACGCCTCCGGGTTCCTGTTACTCGTCGTCCATCTTACTGGGAGTAGGTTACCAGCGGTAGAGTGTTACCCGTGACCACCGCGAAGCGCAAGCGCATGCCACGGGCCGACCGGATGCGGCAGATGATCGAGGTTGCCGAGCAGGTCTTTTCCGAGCGCGGCTACGCGGCGGCGTCGATGGACGAGATCGCCGAGCTGGTGGGTGTCTCGAAGCCGATGCTCTACGAGTACTTCAACTCGAAGGAAGGTCTCCTGCTGGCCTGCATCCGGGAGTCGCGCGCGGTGCTGCGCGAGGTCACCGAGCAGGCGACCGTCGGGGCGGCCGACGCCGAGGACGCGCTCCGCCGCGGCCTGCTGGCCTTCTTCGTCTTCATCCGCGAACGGCGGCAGGCGTGGTCGCTGCTGCGGCACGAGATGGCCCTGATCGGGACGCCGGCCGCCGACGAGGTCGAGGAAACCCGTCGTCAGCAGACCGACCTCATCGCCGCGCTGATGAGCGGCCACTTCGACACCGGGGACGACCTGAAGGCCGAAGCGGCCGCGGAATTCGTGGTCGGAGCGTGCGAACGGCTCGCGATCTGGTGCGAGCGGCACGAGGAAGTGAGCCCCGAGACGGCCACCGAATACGCCATGGACGTGCTGTGGAGCGGCCTGCGGGACCGTGCACGGTAACTTGCGCGTGCACTAGGCCATCTGGTGATTACTCACAGCAATCGTGTCTTGTGACACAGAGTTGCACTACTGTTCTGGTGACACGGTAGAAAGTGTGCTGGACCTTCACGGCCGGAGGAGGGGCACGGGAGCCGCGTCACGAAAGCGCGGTGACCGCGTCACGGTTGTGTAAGGATGCTGGTGAGGGAGAGGGGTGTGAGGCAGATGGTGGAAACGATCACGGCGACGTACGTTCAGGAAGACGCCGACTGGGCCATCACGGTCAGCGGCCGCGGCAAGGAGCTGACCGCCCGTGAGCCCGGCATCATCGCCGCGCGCGACCGGGCCGACCAGCTGGTCGAGGAGCTCGCCGGCGACGCCAAGACGACGGTGGTCCACCTGCTCAACGGCAGTGCACTGGACTTCACCAGCGCGTACATGACGGCGCGCCTGACGCTTCCGAAGCTCCCGCCGCTCGAAGTCCCGCCGCCCGGGAGCGTGCCGAAGCAGCAGACACCGGCGTCGGCGGACAAGAAGCCCCAGCTGCCGCCGAGCAAGCAGCTCCCGAAGGCGGTCGAGGATCGCAAGGCCCCGGCCGAGCCGGCGCCCGCCGCGGAGAGCAAGGCGCCGGCGAAGCAGGCCTAGCGCTACTTGAGGAGCTTGCGCACCAGCAGGACAAGCACGAGGACGCCCGCACCGATCAGCGGGAACTTGACCTTGGGGTTGTCCAGCTTGGCGCGCACGCCGTCCTTGGCCGCGTCGGCGAGCTTCTTCGGGTCGGCCTTGACGGTCAGCTGGTCGAGCGTCGCCGCCAGGGCGGTCCTAGCCTGCTCGATCTCACGCTCGATCGTCTCGGGATCGCGGGCCACGTGTCCTCCTCGCCGCATGGGACTTCCAGGACCCAACTTAGTCGACCGCCCCGCCGCGTCCGCACGGGCCACGCCGCACGCTAGGCTGCGGAGTACCGGGGGCCCGTAGCCCAATTGGCAGAGGCACACGGTTTAGGTCCGTGCCAGTGAGAGTTCGAGTCTCTCCGGGCCCACTCGGGGGTTGGGCGAGGTCTGCTCGCGGAAAGCGCTCGCCCCCACCCCCTCGTCGTGTTTTCCGGGGGTGCAACCCCCGGGCCCCGCCCGGCGGGCTCCGCCCCCGGACCCCCGTCGTGGTCCGGCTTGCCGGCAGCCCTCACCTTCGTCTCAGCTCCGGAACGTCCGCCGGTAGGTGTCCGGCGGCACGCCGACCGTCCGGTTGAAGTGCCGCCGCAACGTCGTCGCCGTGCCCATGCCGACCGCCTCCGCGACCGCGTCGATGCTCGCGTCCGTGTTCTCCAGCAGCTCCTGGGCCCGGCGGATGCGCTGGTTCAGCAGCCACTGCAACGGCGTCGTGCCCGTGGCCGACCGGAAGCGGCGGCCCAGGTGGCGGCTGCTCATGTTCGCCTCGCGGGCCAGGTCCTCGACCGTCAGCGGCCGGTCGAGGCGGGCGGTGATCCACGGGAGCAGCTCGGCCAGCGGGTGGTCGTCGCGGCTCGGGACCGGCGTCGTGACGAACTGGGCCTGGCCGCCCGCCCGGTGCGGCGGCACCACCAGGCGGCGGGCGATCGCGTTGGCCGCCGCCGGGCCGTGGTCGGCACGGACCAGGTGCAGGCACAGGTCCATCGCCGCCGCCTTGCCCGCCGAGGTGAGGACCTGGCCGTTGTCCACGTAGAGCACGTCCGGGTCCACCGTCACGTCCGGGTAGCGGGCGGCCAGGACGTCCGTGTGGGCCCAGTGCGTGGTCGCGCGCAAGCCGTCCAGCAGGCCGGCGGCCGCCAGCACGAAGGCGCCCGTGCACAGCGACGCCACGCGGGCGCCGCGGGTGTGGGCCGCGCGCACGGCGTCGATCAGGTCCGCCGGCGGGGCCGCGTCGACGTCGGCCCAGCCCGGCACGAGCACCGTGTCCGCGCGCGCCAGCCGGTCGAGGCCGTGGTCCGGCTCCAGCAGGAAGCGGCCCACCCGCACCGGAGCCGAGCCGCAGACCGCGAAGCCGTACCGGGGGTCGTCGCCGAACACCTCGGTGGCGATCGTCAGCTCGAACGACAGCATCCCGTCGGTGGCGGCGAGGGCGACGGCGTGCATGTCCGAAAGTGTACGCATCATGTCATTCCGGACACTGGTGACGGTGTCCGGCGCTCGCCAGGATGACCTCATGACTTCGGTACTGGTTTACGGCGCTTATGGGCACACCGGCCGCTTCGTGGTGGCCGAGCTGGAAAAGCGCGGTTTCGACGCCGTCCTTTCCGGACGGAACGCGGCGAAGCTGCCGGGCGGGCGGCCGGCGTCGGCCGACGACCCGGCCGCCCTCGACCGCGCGCTCGACGGCGTCGACGCGGTGATCAACTGCGCGGGCCCGTTCGCCGGCACGGCCATCCCGCTCGCCGAGGCGGCCATCCGCGCCGGCGTCCCGTACGTCGACGTCGCCGCCGAGATCGAGGCGAACCTCGACACCCTCGCGCTGACCGCCGACACCGCGGTCGTCCCCGCGATGGCGTTCTTCGGCGGCCTGGCCGACCTGCTGGCCACTGCGGCGATGGGCGACTGGACGGCGGCCGACGAGATCCACGTCGCCTACGGGCTCAGCGGCTGGCGCCCGACGGCCGGCACCCTCGAAGCGGGCCGGGTGTCCCGGGAACGCCGTGGCGGCAAGCGCATCCGGTACGCGGGCGGCCGGCTGGACTACCGCGAAGACGCCCTGCCGACGCGCGAGTGGGCGTTCCCCGAGCCGCTCGGCTCCCGGCCGGTCTTCGGCGAGTTCTCGATGGCCGACATCGTGACGATCCCGAGGCACCTGGCGGTCCGCGACGTCGTCAGCTACATGACGGTCGACGCGGCCCAGGGCCTGGCGGCGGCCGGCGAGCGCGACGCGGCCGAGACGTTCGTGGTGGACGTCGTGGTGCGCGCCGGCGACGAGGAACGCCGGATCGTGGCGCGCGGCGAAGACATCTACGCGGTGAGCGCGCCGCTGGCGGTGGAGGCGGTCGACCGGATCCTGACCGGGCGGACGAAGGCGAAGGGCGTCGCCACGGCCGGCGAGATGTTCGACGCGGCCGACTTCCTGCGGGCGCTGGCGCCGCACATCACGGTGGGTCAGTAGCGGACCCCGCTCTGCAGCAACGGCGGGTACACAGTGGACGGTTCACCGTCGACCGTCGTGCCCGCGTACTGCAGCATCGCCCGCTGGGCGCCGTGCATCGGGGCCGGATAATCCAGCTCAGGCGCGGAAACGGCGTCCAAAGTGGCCAGCTGCGCCGGGGTCAGCGTGACGTCCAGCCCGGCCAGGTTGCCGGTCAGGTGCTCCAGCCGCCGCGCGCCGACGATCGGGACCACCGTTCCGCGCCGCGCCCGCAGCCACGCGAGCGACACCGCCGCGGACGTCGACCCGAGCTCCTCGGCGATCGCCGCGACCGCGTCGATGACCGCGAACTCCGCTTCGGACGGGCCGCCGACGAAGGCCGCGCGGGCGGAATCCGGCGTCGCGGCGCCGCGGCGGTACTTGCCGGACAGGAAACCGTTCTTCAGCGGGCTCCACGGCACCAGCGCCAGGCCCTGGTCCAGCGCGAACGGCGCCAGCTCGCCCTCGACCGTCCGCGCCAGCAGCGAATACTCGACCTGCAGCGCGATCAACGGCGTCCAGCCGCGCAGCAACGCCGTCGTCTGCGCCTGCGCGGTGACCCACGCCGGGGTGTTCGAGAAGCCGACGTACCGGATCTTGCCCGCGCGCACCAGGTCGTCGAGGGTCCGCATGGTCTCCTCGATCGGCGTGGCGCGGTCCCAGTTGTGCAGCCAGTACAGGTCCAGGTAGTCGGTCTGCAGCCGCCGGAGCGTCTCGTCGAGCTGGGCGATGATCGACGCGCGGCCGGCGCCGCCGCCGTTGGGGTCGCCGGGGAACATGTTGCCGAAGAACTTCGACGCGAGCACCACCCGCGCCCGGCGGCCCGGCTGGGCGGCGAAGAAGTCGCCGAGGATCTTCTCGGAATGGCCGTTGGTGTAGAAGTTCGCCGTGTCGACGAAGTTGCCGCCGAGGTCGAGGTAGGTCGCGAGGATCTTCTCGGACTCCTCGACGTCGCAGCCGGCGCCGCCGGGGTCTTCCCCGAAGGTCATCGCGCCGAGGGCGAACGGGCTGACGCGGAGGCCGGAGCGGCCGAGGGTGACGTAGTGATCGAGTGACACGAAACTCTCCATGGGTCGTCGGATCGACCACTCAAGGAAACCGCGTATGCCCTGTTCAACGGTAGACCGATCGCGTCGACCTCTTGCACAATCCTCTCGACGCGGGTTTCCTGGACGGGTGCTCGAAGAACTCCGCGACCTCGTCGCCCGGCACGCCCACGCCGACCTGCGCACGCCGGTGCCGGGCCTGCTGCTGTCCAAAGTGGAAACGAGCGAGCCGCACCACTCGCTCGCCGAGCCGCTGCTGGTCGTCATGGCCCAGGGTGGCAAGCGCCTGCTGCTCGGCGAGCAGGTGCACGAGTACCGCGCCGGGCAGTACCTGCTGGTCGGCACCGACCTGCCGGTGACCGGCCACTTCGTCGGCGCCACCCCGCGGACGCCGGCGCTGGGCCTGGGCCTCGCGCTGCGGCCCGCGGCGATCGCCCCGCTGCTGCCCGAGGCGCCGCCCCGCACCCCGCCGGCGTCCCCGATCGCCGTCGACGACGCCGGTCCGGAGCTGCTCGACGCGGCGCTGCGCCTGCTCCGGCTGCTCGACCACCCGTCGGACGTGCCCGTGCTCACGCCCCTGATCGAGCGGGAGATCCTGTGGCGGCTGCTGACCGGCCCGCACGGCGGCCTGGTCCGCCGGATCGGCCTGGCCGGCGGCGGAGCCGCGCACGTCGGCCGCGCGATCCGCTGGATCAGGGACAACTACGCCGAGCCGATGCGGATCGAGGAGCTCGCGCGGCTGAGCGGCTTGAGCGCGTCGGCGTTCCACCGCCAGTTCCGCGCCACCACGGCGCTGAGCCCGCTGCAGTTCCAGAAGCGCATCCGCCTGCAGGAGGCCCGGTCGCTGCTGCTGGCCGACGCGGGCGACGTCGCCGGCGTCGGGCACCTCGTCGGTTACGACAGCCCGTCGCAGTTCAACCGCGAGTACCGCCGCCTGTTCGGCGCCCCGCCCGGGCAGGACGCGGCCCGGCTGCGCTCGGCTCCCGCCGGACCGCAGCTGCCGTGACGTCCGATCCGTTCAAGACGGCCGGCCGCGCCGGGTGCGACGCTGGCGGCATGTCCGTGAACCTTCCCGCGGCGGCGTCCTTCATGGCGACGCACGCCCGCCTCCTCGACCGCCGCCGTTTCGAACTGCTCGACGGCGCCACCGACGCCGACGCGGTGCTGGCCGCCGTCGACGGCTACCGCAACCCGGACGGCGGTTACGGCTGGGGCCTCGAACCGGACCTGCGAGCGCCGGAAAGCCAGCCCGGCGGCGCCCTCCACGCCTTCGAGGTGTTCGAGGAGGTCGCCCCGCGGACCACGCCGCACGCGGAGCGGCTCTGCGACTGGCTGGCGACGGCGTCCCGTCCGGACGGTGGCCTGCCGTTCGCGCTGCCCGTGGCGGACCCGGCCGGCTGCGCGCCCTTCTGGGCGCAGGCCGATCCGGCCGTGGCCACCCTGCAGAGCACCGCGTTCACCGCCGGCGTGGCCCTGCGCGTCGCCCGGCACGACCGGGCCGTGCGGGAACACCCGTGGCTGGCCGCGGCGACGCAGTACTGCTTCCGCGCCCTCCGCGAGCTTTCCGGGCCACCGCACGCGATCGCGTTGTCCTTCGCGGTGCAGTTCGTCGACGCCGCCCACGAACTCCACGCGGAAGCGCCGGCGCTCCTGGAGCACCTCGCCGCGTTCGTCCCGGCCGACGGGCTGGCCCCGGTGGACGGTGGTTCGGAGGGCGAAACCCTCCGCGCCTTGGATTTCGCGCCGCTGCCGGACCGTCCGGCGCGCGCGTTGTTCGCCGCCGACGTCGTCGACGCGGAACTGCGGCGGCTCGCGGAGGCGCAACAGGACGACGGCGGCTGGCGGGTGGATTTCGCGAGCTTCTCGCCCGCCGCGTCGCTCGAATGGCGGGGGTACGCGACCGTCCGTGCCGTGACGATCCTGCGCCGTCACGGCCTGGCTTGAGCTTCTCCACGACCGGTACCGACGTTCACCCGGCCGTGGGATGTCGGGAGTGGACAGCCGCCCGCGCCTTCCGGCGTGCGTGACCGAACGCGTACTGTGACGGGGTCAACCGGTCCCCGGAGGTGGAGCATGGCGTCGCGCAACCCGTTGCGCTGGGTCGCCCGCTGGGCGGACTGGTTCGAGGAGCGCGGCGTGTACGTGCCCGGCGAGGAGAGCCGCGCGGTCGATCCGGTCCGGGATTTCGGCTGGCTGATGACGGCGTGGGTGGCCGGCGTCGCGATCTTCATCCTGCTGTTCGCGCTCGCGGTTTAAGTGGCATGTGGCCAGAGATTGTCACCAGCCGTGCCGTTCCGGTCACGGATTGGCCACGGGGTGGCACCAGGTGCGCGACAACCCCCGGTCGCGCCTCGTAACCACGCGCGATCACGGCCAGAGTGGAGCGGGTTCCCCCGGCAATCCCCCGTTGCCGACGGCACCCGACCCGCCGACTGGAGTACCCGCAATGGCGCTCGCGCGCACCCGCAAGATCATGTTCACCGCAGGACTGCTCGGCCTGGCGGTGGCGTGCGGGGTCCCTTCGGCTCACGAGGGCACCGCGGCCCTCGGCGCGGCGGGCTCCCCCGCGGGCGCCGGCGCCTCGGCCGCACCGGCCGGCAACGATCTCAAGTTCGGCGCCGACCACCGGTTCGCCAGCGGCCTCACGATCTCGGTCGGCTCGCCCCAGTCGTTCCGCCCCAGCCCGTCGGCGTACCCGCAGAGCCCGCGCGGCGCGGCGTTCGACGTCCAGCTGACCAACGACGGCTCGACGACGTACAAGCTCTCGGGGCTCAACGTGACGGCCACCGCGGGCGGCACCGCGGTCAAGCAGGTCGTGGACACCACCCAGGGGTTCACCGGGATCACCGACGCGGGCAAGGACGTGCTGCCGGGCCGTTCGGTGCACATCACGCTGGCGTTCGCGGTCTCGCGCGAGCCGACGCAGCTGCGCCTGCAGATCCGCCCGAGCGCAACCGAAGCCGCCGCGGTCACCTACTGCGGGCCGGCTTGACGTTAGGCTCGGGGCATGACCGAGCGCCTTTCTCCCGGTGACGAAGCCCCGGCCTTCACCCTGCCCGACAGCGAGGGCAAGGAAGTGTCCCTGAGCGACTTCCGCGGCCGGTCCGTGGTGGTGTACTTCTACCCGGCGGCGAGCACCCCGGGCTGCACCAAGCAGGCTTGCGACTTCCGCGACAACCTCGCCGAATTGGACAACGCGGGTTACCAGGTGGTCGGCATCTCGCCTGACACGCAGGCGAAGCTCGCCAAGTTCGTCTCGAACGAAGGCCTGACGTTCCCGCTCCTGGGCGACCCCGAGAAGAAGGTCATCGAGGCCTGGGGCGCGTACGGCGAGAAGAAGAACTACGGGAAGACGTATCTGGGCGTGATCCGGTCGACGTTCGTCGTGGACGCCGACGGCAAGATCGCCCACGCCTTCTACAACGTCCGCGCGACCGGGCACGTGGCGAAGCTGATCCGGGACATCGGCCTGGCTTCCTGACGCCGTGACGAGCCTGGAGGGGCCGGCACTGAAGCTGGGCGGTCAGATCGCCTCGGCCGCGGCGAAGTCGTGGCTGCAGCGGCGGAAGGCCGGTGTCACGCGGTCCACCGAGCTGGCCGAGCTGGCGGCAGGTGAGCTGAAGGGGCCGCTGGAACGGCGCAAGCTGGAGAACCTGATCCAGCACATCGGCACGCAGGTGGCCGAGCAGCTAGAGCCGGTCCTCGCCGATCGGTTCTCGACGCTGCCTCCGCACGAGATCGAAGCCGCCTTCCTCGCCGTGGCGGATGCGCTGGGCAAGGCCGATCTGTCCGACCAAGCGTTGCTGGCGGCGGACGCCGATCCGGAGCAGCTGGCCAGGAAGGTCCGCGGCGACCTCCCGCGCGAGCGGCTCCTCGCCCCGAAGGCCGGCGCGCTGTACGAGCTGGCGCTGGACCAGGCGTGCCGCCACCTCGTGCAGCTCGTCCGCCACCTGCCGTCGTTCCAGCCACGAGCGCTCGCCGACGTCCTCGGCCGGCTGAGCCGCCAGAGCGACCAGCTCGAAGAGCTGCTGGCCCGGGTGCCGAAGACCAGCCTCGCGGCCCCGGAGGGCGTCGATCACGACGCCGAGTTCGAAGCGGCGTACCGCCGGCAGCTCGCCCGCGACCTCGACCGGCTCGAACTGCTCGGCCTGACGATGGACGACCAGCCGGCTTTGCCGTTGACGGTCGCTTACCTGAGCCTGAGCGTCTCCCCCGAGGGCGAACCCCGCCGGGCCGAGCGGCGCATGGACGAGCTGTGGTTCGAGAAGCGGCAGAACCGCACGGGCAGCGCGAACGTGCGCGTGGAGACGGCGCTGAGCGGTGTCACGCACGTGCTGGTCCGCGGCGAAGCCGGGTCGGGCAAGACGACGCTGCTGGACTGGCTGGCGGTGACGGCGGCCCGTGCGGGTTTCACGGGCAAGCTCTCGGAGTGGAACGGCCGGGTACCGTTCCCCATCCGGCTGCGGAGTTTCGCCGCCGAGCCGTTGCCGCGGCCGGAAGACTTCCTCGCGCACATCGCGCCGATGCTGGCCCCGCCGGACGGCTGGGCCCGTCGCGTGCTGGACAGCGGCCGCGCGATGGTCCTGGTCGACGGCGTCGACGAGGTGGGCACCGGCCACCGCCGCGAGGTGAAATCGTGGCTGCGCAAGCTGTCTTCGGCGTTCCCGGACACGGTGATCGTGGTGACGTCCCGCACGGCGGCGGCCGACCACCGCTGGCTGGCCCACGAGGGGTTCGGCTGCGTCCTGCTGGAGCCGATGGGCGCGGAGGACATCGAGGCACTGGTGGCCCGCTGGCACAACGCGGCCGCGGCGGGCGGGACCGTCCGCCCGGACACGGACCTGGCCGCGGTCCAGCGCCGGCTGCTCAACCAGCTCGATTCCCGGCCGCACCTGCGTACTCTGGCCGCGAGCCCCCTGTTGTGCGCGATGTTGTGCGCGTTGAACCTGGCGCACCGGTCGGAGCTGCCGCGCGACCGGATGGACCTGTACCGCAAGGCGTTGTCGATGCTGTTGCACCTGCGCGACGCCGAGCGCCGCATCGACGTGATCCTGACGGAGGCGCAGAAGCAGATCCTGCTGGGAGACCTGGCCTGGCGGCTGTCGCTGGCGTCGAAGGTGGAGCTGCCGAAGGAGCGGGTGCTCTCGCACGTCTCGCGCCGGCTGCCGTCGCTACCGCACGTCGATCACACGCCGGCCGAGGTCCTGAACCACCTTCTGGAGCGCAGCGGGGTGTTGCGCGAGCCGGTGCGAGACCGCGTGGATTTCGTGCACCGGACGTTCCAGGAGTGCCTGGCGGCCAACGAGGCCACGGAACAGGACCACCTGGAGACGTTGATCGACCGGGCGCATCTGGACACGTGGTGGGAGACGTTCGTGATGGCGTGCGGCCACGCGAAGCACCACCAGGCCGGGACTCTGCTGAGCGGGATCCTGGACCGGGCGGACGCGGAACCCCGCCACGCCAGGCACCTGCGCCTGCTCGCGGCCGCCTGCCTGGAGACGGTGAGCAACGCTTCCCCGGAAGTCCTGGCCCGGATCGAAGCGGTGATCCAGGACAAGCTGGTGCCACCGCGAAGCCTGCGGGAGACGCGGTCGCTGGCGTCGATCGGGCATCGCGTCTTGCGCTACCTGCCGGAGAGTCTGGATGGTCTTTCGGATGCGGTGGCGGCTGCGTCGGTTCGAGCGGCAGCGCTGACCGCGGGAGAGGATGCGCTGAAGGTCCTGCGCAACTACGCCCAGGACCCACGCAAGGCAGTGCAGGAACAACTGGCCGAGACCTGGCAGTACTTCGATCCCGAACGCTATGCCGCGGAGGTGCTGGCCGACTCACCTTTGGCCGACGGCGCGATCACGGTCCGGGCCGCACGCTTACTGCCGCTGGTGCGGCATCTGAAGGCCTTGACCGAACTGATCGTGTTCCTGCCACGGACGGAGCCGCTCGCCGATCTGAGCGCACTCGACGGCCTGCCTCGGCTCAGCCGGCTCGAATGCGATCTCCAGGGTGATGCGACCGTCGACCTGGCTCCCCTGAGCAGTCACCCGGAACTCGCGACCTTTTCTCTGTACTCGGCCTTCCAGTACACCGGTGAGCACTCCTTGAAGAGCCTCAAGGAACTGGTGAGTTTGGCGCTTTTCCGGAGCGCGCCGGCCGGCACCCTCGAAGTGTTCGGCGAACTGTCCGGCCTGAAGAGGATCACCCTCAACAACCTGCGGCAGGTCGAGACCCTCGATCCCCTGGCAGCACTGGACAATCTGCGGTTCGTCAGTCTGGGGCAGCTTCCGCCGGAGGCACTCGCCGCCTCGGCACCGGTTCCCGGCCCCGAGCAGGTCTACCTCTTCCACGACCAAGATGTCGAGCTCACCGGCGAAACCATCATCCGGTGCTTTCCCCGCGTGCGGGATCTGCACCTCTACGGTCTGGAGGTCACCGGCCTGCGCGAGCTCGCTCTTCCCCAGCTTCGTAACCTCTCGTTCGCTTCGCTGAACAGGCCGGTCGATGTCAGTCCGCTGGCGGAGCTGGCCTTGACCATCAAGGTCGACGACACCGAACTCATCGGCGCCGAAGAGCTCGGCCCCGGCGTCGAACTCCTCTAAGCCAGCTCGCGCAGTGCCGGCACCAGCGCCCGTAAGGCCAGCCCCCGGTGCGAAACCGCGTCCTTCTCCGCCGGCTCCATCTCCGCCGACGTCCGGGACTCCCCGTCCGGCCGGAAGATCGGGTCGTACCCGAACCCGTTCGTCCCACGCCGCGAGCGCACGAGCGTCCCCCGCCACTCACCGCGGACCACCGTCTCCTCGCCCGACGGCAGCACCAAAGCCGCCACGCACACGAACTGCGCCCCACGTCGCTCGTCCGGCACGTCGGAAAGCTGCCCCAGGACCAGATCCAGGTTCGCCTCGTCGTCACCGTGCCGCCCGGACCACCGGGCCGACAGCACCCCGGGCATCCCGTTCAGTGCGTCGACCGCGATCCCCGAGTCATCCGCGATGGCAGCCAACCCCGTGGCCGCAACAGCGTCACGCGCCTTCGCCACGGCGTTGCCCTCGAAGTCCGGTGCCGTCTCCGGCGCCTCCGGGAACGAAGGCACGTCGGCGAGCCCGATCACCTCGAGGCCCGAAAGACCTTCCGCGGCAACGATCCGCCGCAGCTCACCCAGCTTCTTCGCGTTGCGCGTGGCCAGCAGCAGCTTCGTCACTTCGAGCCCTTCTTCTTGTCCGGGCGCGGCTCCGGCAGCTCGCCCGGGTACGGCTGCGCCAGCGCCTCGTTCTGCAAGCGGGTCAGCTCCGCGCACCCCGCGAGCGCCATGTCCAGCATCGTGTCCAAAGTGGACCTCGCGAACGTCGCGCCCTCGCCGGTGCCCTGGACCTCGATCAGGGTGCCCGCGTCGGTGGCCACCACGTTCATGTCGACCTCGGCGCGCGAGTCCTCTTCGTACGGCAGGTCCAGCCGGACGCGGCCGTCGACCACGCCCACGCTCACCGCCGCCACCGAGGACGACAGCGGCTGGGGGTCGTTGAGCCGGTTCGCCGCGCCCAGCCAGGTGATCGCGTCCGCCAGGGCCACGTAACCGCCGGTCACCGCCGCCGTGCGGGTGCCGCCGTCGGCCTGGATGACGTCGCAGTCGATGACGATCGTGTTCTCGCCCAGGGCCGCCAGGTCGATGCACGCCCGCAGCGACCGGCCGATCAGCCGGGAGATCTCGTGCGTGCGGCCGCCGATCCGGCCCTTCACCGACTCGCGGTCACCGCGGGTGTTGGTCGCGGACGGCAGCATCGCGTACTCCGCCGTCACCCAGCCGAGGCCCGAGCCGGCCCGCCAGCGCGGCACCCCTTCGGTGACGCTCGCCGCGCACAGCACCCGCGTGTTGCCGAATTCGATCAGCACCGACCCCGCCGGCCACTGCTGGAACCCCCGGGTGATCTTGATGTCACGGAGCTGGTCGTCGTTCCTGCCATCTTTACGAGCCACAGGTGCACTCTATGACCGCCCCGTCAGACGTCGTAGACGGCACCCTGCTTGACGACCTCCGCGCCGGGGAACCCGGCCGACGCCTCGGCCAGCACCGCCCCGGCGTCGGTCCACGGCGCGATGTGCGTCAGCAGCAGCCGCCCGACACCGGCGTCGCGCGCCAGCTCGCCCGCCTGCTTGCCGGACAGGTGCACCCCGGCCGGCCGCTCCGCCGAATCCGTCCAGGACGCTTCGGCGAGCAGCAGGTCGACGCCGTCGGCGAGCTCGTTCAGAGCCGCGCACGGCCCGGTGTCGCCGGTGAACGCCAGGATCCGGCCGCCGTAGGAGATGCGCAGGCCGTACGCCGGGGTCGGGTGGTCGACCTCGACCGCGACCACCTCGAACGGCCCGATCCGGAACGGCTCGGGCCGCAGCGGCCGGAAGTCGTAGACGTCGGAGAGGTCGGTGACGGCCCGCTCGGTCTCGTTGGGCGCGTACGCGTTGGCCAGCCGGACCGGCGCGTCCGGCGGGGCGTACAGCGGCAGCAGCCGCGGCCGCGCCGGGTACGGCGGCGCCGGGTGGTAGCGCCTCAGGACGGTGAGCGCGCTGACGTCGGCGCAGTGGTCGGGGTGCAGGTGCGTGAGCACGAGCGCGTCCAGGTCGAACGGGTCGGTCACGGCCTGCAGCTGCGCGAGCGTGCCGTTGCCGAGTTCGAGGCCGAGCAGGAAGCCCTCGGCCTCGACCAGGTAACCGGACGCGGCGGCGTTCGGCCCGGGGATGCTGCCGGAGCACCCGAGGATGGTCAGTCGCACTTCGACACCCTAAGCGTCCACCGCCGCGATCACGCGGTGGTGGGAGCGAGGACACCCGGAGCGAATCCCATGAACCGCTGGGCGAGCCGGGTGAACGGCTCGGCGGAGCCGGTGGCGAGGAACTCGTGCCGCGGCGGGGTCTCCCGCGCGGCCAGCAGGTCCAGTTCGGTGAGCACGCGGACGAGGTCCTTCGCCGTCTCGTCGGCACTCGAGACCAGGGTCACTTCCTGGCCCATCACGATCTGCAGCACGCCCTGCAGCAGCGGGTAGTGCGTGCAGCCGAGCACGAGCGTGTCGACCTGGGCGTCGAGCAGCGGCTGCAGGTAGCCCTGCGCCAGCCCGAGCACTTGGCGCCCGGTCGTGATGCCGCGCTCGACGAAGTCGACAAACCGCGGGCAGGCGACGCTGGTGAGCGTGATGTCCGGCGCCGCAGCGAAGGCGTCCTCGTAGGCCCGCGACCGCACGGTGCCCTCGGTGCCGATGACGCCGACGCAGCCGGTGTGCGTCGCCACGACGGCGCGGCGCGCGGCGGGCAGGACGACCTCGATCACCGGGACGTCATAGCGCTCCCGGGCGTCGCGCAGGCAGGCCGCGGACGCCGTGTTGCAGGCGATCACCAGCGCCTTGACGCCGCTTTCGACCAGCTCGTCGAGCGCCGCGAGGGCGTAGCTGCGGGCGGTGGCGATCGGGAGCGGGCCGTACGGGTTGTGCGCCGTGTCGCCGACGTAGCGGAGCTGCTCGGCGGGCAGCTGCTCGAGGATCGCCCTCGCCACCGTCAGCCCGCCGACGCCGGAATCGAACACGCCGATCGGGGCATCAGCGGGCGGAGACGTCACCCTTCGAGGTTACCCGGGGCGGCCTTGCGGGACCGCCGGGTGGTCAGCCACGCCGCGAGGACGCCGGCCAGCGCGCCGAAGACGTGGCCCTGCCAGGAGACGCCGGGGTTGCCCGGCAGCAGCCCGGCCAGCATGCCGCTCCACACGCCGAGCAGGACGACGGCGACCACGATCTGCCCGGCCGCGCGGTTGAACAGGCCGCGGACCAGCAAGTAGGCGAGCCAGCCGAAGGCCAGGCCGGACGCGCCGACGGTGACGCCGTCCGCGGGCCCGATCAGCCACACGCCGAGCCCGGAGACCACCCAGATGATGGCCGTGACCAGCGCGAACCGGCCGATGCCCGCCGCCATCGCGAGGAAGGAGAACAGCAGCACCGGGACGGTGTTCGCGAACAGGTGCGACCAGCCGGCGTGCAGGACGGGCGCGAACAGCACGCCGTCCAGCCCGGACAGCGACCGCGAGTGGATGCCGCCCTGGTCGAGGTCACCGGGGAGGATGACGTCGACCAGCTCGACCAGGTACAGGAGCAGGGTGAACGACAGCGCGACGATCGCGGCCGCCATCGGTTTCGGCGGCAGCACGCGCTTGGCGGCGTCGGTTTCCGGGGCGGGTTGCAGAGTGCTCACGCCTTCGAGGCTACGTCCGGCCCCGGCCCCTTCACCTCGGGTGAAATCCCTGATCCCGCGGTTTTGTCGGTGGGCACCGCTAGCTTGTCGGGCATGGACGTCATCGGTTACCTCGCGCGGCTCGGCCTCGATCCCGAGCCGCCGAGCTCGGGTGCGCTGCGGCGGCTGCACGCGGCGCACGTCGAACGCGTGCCGTACGAGGCGCTGGAGGTGCAGCTCGGGCGGCCCACCCCGCTCGAGCCGTCGGCGTCGCTGGCGCGGATCCTGCGGGGCCGCGGCGGGTCTGCTACCACCTGAACGGGGCGTTCTCGGCGTTGCTCGCGGCGCTCGGCTACCAGGTCACCCGGCACCTGGGCGGGGTGCAGGGCAGCCCGGCGGACGAGCCGAACGTCGGCCGCAACCACCTGGCGCTGACCGTCACCGGGCTGCCCGATGCCCCGGGAGCGGCGTGGCTGGTGGACGCCGGGCTCGGGGACGGCCCGCACGAGCCGCTCCCCCTCCGGGAAGGCACCTACGTGCAGGGCCCGCACACCTACCGGCTGCGGCCGTCGGAGGTGGCGCCGGGCGGCTGGCGGTTCGACCACGACCCTTCGGGCAGCTTCACCGGCATGGACTTCGCGCCCGGCGTCGCGGAGATGGCGGACTTCGCGGAGAAGCACGCCTGGCTGTCGACCTCACCCGAGTCCGGGTTCGTGCGGGTGTGCGTGGTGCAGCGGCGGGACGAGGCGGGCGTCGACACGCTGCGCGCGCTCACCCTGAACCGCCACGGCGCCAAGGAGGTGGTCGAGTCACCGGGCGACTGGTGGGCGGCCGCGGGTGACGTGTTCGGCCTCCCGGCGGCGCTGTTCACGGCGGAGGAGCGCGAGCGGCTGTGGCGGCAGTGCGTCGCGCAGCACGAGGCTCACGTCGGCGGCCGGGGCAGTGAGGTGGTGCCGAGCGCGTAGTCCACCGCTGCTTCGGCGTGCAGGCGGGTCGTGGGGAACGTCGGCACCGGGCTGTCCTCCGGGCCGACGAGCAACTCGATCTCGGTGCAGCCGTAGATGACCCCCTCGGCGCCCGCGTCGGCCAGCCGGGCGATCACGCCGCGGTAGGCCTCCCGCGAGCTGTCTTCGACGACGCCGAGCACCAGCTCGTCGTAGATGATCCGGTGCACGAGGTCGCGGTCTTCGGCGGCCGGCACGAGCACGTCGAGGCCGTGCGCGGCGAGGCGCTCGCGGTAGAAGGGCTGTCCCATGGTGAAACCGGTCCCGAGCAGCCCGACGCGGCGGACGCCGGCCGCTTCGACCGCCGCGGCGGTGGCGTCGGCGAGGTGCAGCAGCGGGATGCCGAGGCCGTCCTCGAGCCGGTCGGCGACCTTGTGCATGGTGTTGGTGCAGAGCACGACGAAGTCGGCCCCGGCCGCTTCGAGGGCCTTGGCGGCCCGGTTGAGCTCGGCGCCGGCGTCGTCCCAGCGGCCGTCGGCCTGCATGCGCTCGATCGCGGCGAAGTCGACGGAGTAGAGCACGGTGTGCGCCGAGTGGAACCCGCCGAGGAGGGCCTTCACCCGTTCGTTGACGAGCCGGTAGTACTCGCTCGACGATTCCCAGCTCATCCCGCCGAGCAGTCCGATGACCTTCATGATGTCCAGCATGCCCCCACTGCGCACGGCGTTCGCCGGAGTGGCGAACGTCCTGGTCACCGACGGCAGCTCGGCCGTCCTGGTCGACGGCTTCTTCTCGCGGCCGTCCCTGCTGAAGATGGCGACGCGCGTGGCGCCGGACCGCGCCCGGATCGAGGCGGCCCTGCGGCGCCTCGGTGTCACGGCGCTGGATGCGGTCCTGGTCGCGCATTCCCACGTCGACCACGTGCTGGACGCCCCGGTCGTCGCCGAGCTGACCGGCGCCACGCTCGCCGGCTCGCCGTCGACCCGGAAGGTCCAGGAGGGGTACGGCCTGGCCGAGGAGCCGTTCGCGGAACTGGTGCCGGGCAGGCCCGTCGAGTTCGGTGCCTTCACCGTGACGCCGGTCGACGCCGCCCACAGCGCCGGCGACCGGGTGCCGGGCGAGATCACCGAGCCGGTCCGGCTGCCGGCCAGGGCGAAGGCGTTCAAGACCGGGCGGTGCTACTCGTTCCACATCGCGCACCCGGCGGGGAACGTGCTGGTCCACGCGTCGGCGAACTTCGTCCCGGGCGCGCTGGCCGGCTACCGGGCGGACATCGTCTACCTGGGCGCCGGAGCGGCCGGCAAGCAAACCGAAGAGTGGCGCGAGCGGTACTGGCGGGAGACCGTCGGCGCGCTCGGTGCCCGCGTCGTCCGCCCGATCCACTGGGACGCCTTCTGGCGCCCGCTTCCACTGGGACGCCTTCTGGCGCCCGCTGTCCAAGCCGCTCAAGCTGCTGCCCCAGCTCTTCGACGACTTCGGCGCGACGATGGCGACCTTCGAGCGGCTGGCCGAGGCCGACGGCGTCGACCTCGCCCTCCCCGAACTCTGGCAGCGGGAGTGACTCAGGCCCAGAGCTGCCCGTCGAGCCGTTCGGCGGCCTCGTCGAGCGACCCGGCGTAAGCCCCGGTGGACAGGTACTTCCACCCGGCGTCGGCAACGACGAACGCGACGTCCGCCTGCTCGCCCCGGGCCGCGGCCTTCTCGGCCACGGCCAGCGCCGCGTGCAGCACCGCGCCCGTCGAGATGCCCGCGAAGATGCCTTCGTGCTCCAGCAGCTCCCGGGTGCGCCGCAACGCGTCGTACGCCCCCACGGAGTAGCGCCCGTTGAGCACCGAAGCGTCGTACAGCTCCGGCACGAACCCCTCGTCGAGGTTGCGCAGGCCGTACACCAGTTCGCCGTAGCGGGGCTCGGCCGCGATGATCTGGACGTCCGGCTTCGCCTCGTGCAGGTAGCGGCCGACGCCGACTAGCGTGCCGGTCGTGCCGAGGCCACCGACGAAGTGCGTCAGCGTCGGCAGGTCCTTGAGCAGCTCCGGGCCGGTGCCGCGGTAGTGCGCGTCGGCGTTGGCCGGGTTGCCGTACTGATAGAGCATCACCCAGTCCGGGTTCGCCTCGGCCAGCTCCTTCGCCCGCCGGACAGCCTCGTTCGAGCCGCCCGCGGCCGGCGAGAAGACGATCCGGGCGCCGTAGGCCTGCAGCAGCTGCTTGCGCTCGGTGGAGGTGTTCTCCGGCATCACGCAGACCAGCCCGTAGCCCTTGAGCTTGGCGGCCATGGCCAGCGAGATGCCGGTGTTGCCCGACGTCGGCTCCAGGATCGTGGAGCCGCGCCGGAGCTTGCCTTCACGCTCGGCGGCTTCGATCATGGCCAGCGCGGGCCGGTCCTTGATCGAGCCGGTCGGGTTGCGGTCCTCCAGCTTCGCCCACAGGCGCACGTCGTGCGTCGGGGAGAGCCGGGGCAGCCCGACCAGCGGGGTGCCGCCGAGCGCGTCGAGCAGGGACTCGAAGCGAGCCATCGATCAGCCACCGGCCACGGCGGGGAGGATGGTCAGGGTGTCGCCGTCCTTGACCTCGGCCTCGAGCCCGCCGGCGAAGCGCACGTCCTCGTCGTTGACGTAGACGTTGATGAAGCGGTGCAGCTTCTCCTCCTTGACCAGGCGCGCCTTGATGCCGGCGTGCCGGGCCTCGACGTCGTCGATGACCTCGAGGACGGTCGCGCCCTTCGCCTCGACGGACTTCTCGCCGCCGGTGTGGGTGCGCAGGATCGTCGGGATGGAGACGGTCACGGCCATGGGTTCTTACCTCCGGTGGGTTCTTACACGCAGACGCCGGTGGCGCGGCGGTTTATTCCGAGGGCTCAGTCGACGATCTCGACCGGCTCCTCGGTGATCTCGGCGTCCACGATCCGGTACGACCGGAACTCGTGCACTTCGGGGTCGCGGGTGGAGACGAGCACGTAGTGCGCGTCCGGCTCGGCGGCGATGTTCGCGTCGGTCCGCGACGGGTAGGCCTCGGTCGCGGTGTGCGAGTGGTAGATGACCACCGGCACCTCGTCGTTCGCGGCCATCTCGCGGTAGAGCTTCAGCAGGTCACCGGAGTCGAACTCGTAGAACGTCGGCGACCGGGCCGCGTTCAGCATGGGGATGAACCGCTCGGGGGAATCCGAGCCTTCGGGCCCGGCGATCACCCCGCACGCCTCGTCGGGGTGGTCACGACGGGCGTGGGCGACGATCTCGTCGACGAGTTCACGGCGGATCCGGAGCACACCGCCATCTTAGGGGGTGGACAAGTCACGTCCAGATGATGAGATACAGCCCTCACCAGCGCGTTTCAGGCGAAGGCCTCCGGCCAGACGTCCCGGTAGGCCGGCACGCCACCCGCCGTGGTCGCCGCCAGAAGGCCGTGCACCATCGCCCGCGCGAACACCCGCGCCGCCGCCGAACACAGGGCGTCCAGCGCCGCCGGCCGGGCCGCCGCGCCGAACGGGCCGCTCGCGTCCGGCAGCTCGTGCGCCCCCGTGGCCAGCGCGAACACCGTGTCGCCGTCGAACATCGTGTGCGCCGGCCGCACCGCGCGCGCCAGCCCGTCCTGCGCCGCGACCGCGAGCCGCCGCGCTTCGGCCTTCGACAGCGCCGCGTCGACCGCGACCACGCCGATCGTCGTGTTGAGGTCCGTCCGCCGGGACGGCAGGTCGGCAGGACGCGAAGGCCACGTCACGCCGAAGTCGCCGTGGTCGGCCGCGTACGCCCGGCCGGTCGACAGGTCCACCGCCTCGCCGGCCGCGTTCACCGCCGCCAGCGCCCCGACCGTGAACTCGCCCACGACTTCGCTCGCCGACCCGATCCCGCCCTTCAGCGACCCGACGGCCGCCCCCGCGCCCGCGCCGACCGTCCCCTGCGCGAAAGAGGCCGAAGCGACGTCGCAGGCCGCATACCCGAAGGACGCGTCAGGCCGGTTGCCCCACTCGCTCCGCGGCAGGTCGAACAGCACGGCCGCGGGCACGATCGGCACCACCTCGTGCGGCTGCGCGCCCACCGGAAAGCCCAGGTTGCGCTCGGAAAGCCACCGCATCACGCCGTCGGCCGCGGCGAGGCCGTACGCCGAGCCGCCCGAGAGGCACACCGCGTTGACCCGCTGGACCAGGTTCTCCGGCTCCAGGAGGTTCGTCTCCCGCGTGCCCGGCGCGCCGCCGCGCTGGTCCACCGCGCCGACCGCGCCCTCGGGCACCAGCACCACCGTCGTCCCGGTGGCCCAGCCGTCGCCGACCCGCTCGTGGTGCCCGACCACGACACCCGGCACGTCGGTGATCATCCGGTCAACGCCTGGATCAGCGTCTCCTGCACCCAGGTCAGCCAGTGGTAGACGCCGAGGTGCGGCGCCCGCGGGTCGTCCTCGGGCAGCTCGTCCGGCATGTCCTCGGTGACGTCGAGCGCGGTGCCGAGCGCCAGCCGGACGTCGTTGAGCGCGCCCAGCCAGGCGTCGGCCTGCTCCTCGGTCAGCCGGACGTGGCCGCCGTCGCGGGGCAGCGTGTCGAGCACGATCTTGGCCACGCCGACCTTGATGTCGAGCAGCTCCGGCTCGTGCAGCGAGCGCATCGCCGCGACCGAGTCGATGTCCTCGCGGGACGGGTTGTCCGGGTCGAGCTTGTGGAAGTCCGGGAGCAGCCGCGAAAGCACCGGGTCGTCCGGGGACTCCGTCGGCCCGGTCCGGATGCCGGTGAGCTCGGCGAGCTCGTCCTGGGGCGCCTCCTCGGCGCGCGCGGTGAGCATGTCCTCGAGCTGGCTGACCAGCCCGCGCAACACGGCCGCCTCCTGCTGCTCGAACCCCGCGTGGATCACCGCGCCCTTGCGCCGCCAACCGTTCACGAGGGCTGCTCCATGGTGGCCCAGAGGCCCGCCGCGTGGAGTTTCGCCACGTCCGTCTCCACCTTCTCCTTGCTGCCGGACGAGACGATCGCCTTGCCCTTGTGGTGCACGTCCAGCATCAGCTTGGTGGCGTGGTCCCGGCTGTAGCCGAACAGCTTCTGGAAGACGTACGTCACGTACGACATCAGGTTGACCGGGTCGTTCCACACCACGGTCCGCCACGGTGTGTCCGACTCGGCGACCTCGGCACCGGCCGGTTCGACCTGCGTCTGTTCGGATGCGACAGGCGTGGACATGCACCCCATGGTGTCACGGAGGTCACCGGGTACGCCGCGCCAGGTCCGGCCATGTGGGTGAATAGGCTTACCCCATGGGTTCACCGGAGCCGGTCACGGCCAGCACTGCGCTGCTCACCGACCACTACGAGCTGACCATGCTGGGCAGCGCGCTCGCCGACGGGACCGCCCGGCGGCCCTGCGTGTTCGAGGTCTTCGCCAGGAGGCTGCCGGACGGGCGGCGCTACGGCGTCGTCGCGGGCACCGCCCGGGTGCTCGACGCGATCGCGGACTTCCGGTTCACCGACGCCGAACTGGCGCAGCTGGAGGCCACCGCGGTCGTCGACGACGCGACGCTCGCCTGGCTGGCCGACTACGAGTTCTCCGGCGACATCGACGGCTACCCCGAGGGCGAGCTGTACTTCCCGGGCTCACCGATCCTCACCGTCACCGGTTCGTTCGGCGAATGCGTGCTGCTGGAGACGCTGGTGCTGTCGATCCTCAACCACGACAGCGCCATCGCGTCGGCCGCGGCCCGGATGTCCGGCGCCGCGCACGGCCGTCCGATCATCGAGATGGGCGGCCGCCGCACGCACGAGTACGCCGCCGTCGCGGCCGCGCGCGCCGCCTACCTGGCCGGGTTCGCGACGACGTCGAACCTGGAAGCCGGGCGCCGCTACGGCATCCCGACCCGCGGCACCGTCGCGCACGCCTTCATGCTGCTGCACGACAGCGAGGAAGCCGCCTTCCGCGCCCAGGTGAGCAAGATGGGCGCGGACACGACGCTGCTGGTCGACACCTACGACATCACCGCGGGCATCGAGACGGCGGTCCGCGTCGCCGGGCCGGAGCTCGGCGCGATCCGGATCGACTCCGGCGACGTCGGCCCGCTCGCTCGCCGCGCCCGCGAGCAGCTGGACTCCCTGGGCGCCAAGGACACCCGGATCGTCGTGTCCGGCGACCTCGACGAGCACGCCATCGCGGCGCTGCGCGCGGAGCCGGTGGACGCGTACGGCGTCGGCACCTCGGTGGTCACCGGGTCCGGCGCGCCGACCGCCGGCATGGTCTACAAGCTGGTCGAGGTGGACGGCAGGCCGGTCGCCAAGCGCAGCGCGCACAAGGAGTCCCGCGGCGGCCGCAAGTCCGCGCTGCGGCGCCACCGCGGCACCGGCACGGCGGTCGAGGAAGTCGTCTGGGCGTCCGGTTCGAGCGCGCCCGAGCCCGAGGCGAACGACCGGCCGCTGCAGATCCCCCTGATCCGCGGTGGCCGCCCGGAGCCGGACCTGCCTACGCTCGACGACGCGAGGCAGCGGCTGCGCCGCGGCCTGGTCAGCTTGCCGTGGGAAGGCCTCAAGCTCTCGCACGGCGAGCCCGCCATCCCGACGCTGTTTCTCTGAGAGGGAGTTCGACCGATGGGTACCGCGCTGATCGTGGTGGACGTGCAGAACGACTTCTGCGAAGGGGGCTCACTCGGCCTGCCGGGCGGGGCCGCCGCGGCCGCCGCCATCTCGAAGCAAGCCGCCGAGGGCGGGTACAGCCACGTCGTGGCCACCCGCGACAACCACATCGATCCGGGCGACCACTTCAGCGAGACGCCGGACTTCAAGGACAGCTGGCCGGTGCACTGCGTCGCCGGCACCGCGGGCGCGTCGTTCCACGCCGCGCTCGACGTCGTCCCGATCGGCGAGGTGTTCTCCAAGGGCGAGTACAGCGCCGCGTACTCCGGCTTCGAAGGCTCGGCCCGCGACGGGAAGTCCCTGGAAGCCTGGCTGCGCGAGCACAACGTCACCGACGTCGACGTCGTCGGCATCGCGACGGACTTCTGCGTCCGCGCGACGGCCCTCGACGCGAAGAAGGCCGGCTTCGGCGTGCGCGTGCTGCTGGACCTGACCGTCGGCGGCTCGCAGCCCACGGTCGACGCGACGCTGAAGGACTTCGACGAGGCGGGCGTCACCTACACCGGCTCCGCCGCCGTCGGCCCGGCCGCGTGAAGGAGCTGCAGGCCGCGCTGGCGGAACACCGGCTCGTCGCGATCCTGCGTGCTTCGGACGCTTCCCGGTTCGCCGACGCGGCGATGGTGCTGCACGCGGCGGGCGTCCGCCTGCTCGAAGCGACGCTGACGACGCCGGGCGCGCCCGCGGCCATCACCGCGCTGCGCCTGGCGCTCGGCGAAGACGCGCTGATCGGCGCGGGCAGCGTCCGCGAGCCGTCCGATGTGGACGTCGCGGTCGACGCCGGTGCCGCGTACCTGATCACGCCGACGGTCAACCCCGCGGTCCTCGAGCGCGCCGCGGCCCTCGACACGCCGGTGATCTGCGGCGCGCTGACGCCGACGGAGATCGACCAGGCCTGGCGGCTCGGCGCGGCGGCGGTCAAGGTGTTCCCGGTCGCGGCCGTCGGCGGGGTCGCGTACCTGCGCGCGGTGCGGGCGCCGCTGCCGGACGTCCCGCTGGTGCCGACCGGCGGCGTCCACCTGGCCGACGTCGAGGGCTACCTGCGGGCGGGCGCGATCGCGGTCGCCGCGGCGACGCCGTTGCTGGGCGACGCGCTGACCCCCGGCGGCAGCCTGCCGGACCTGGCCACCCGCGCGGGCGAGTTCGTCGCCGCGGCTTCCCGCTTCACCACCGCCTGACCCGGCCCCAAGCGCCCCAATGTGGCGTTGGTTGCGTTGAACGCACCCAATGTGGCGTTCGGTGCGTCCAACGCACCGAACGCCACATTGGGGCGCTAGTTCTTGCCGAAGGGGTCGCAGGCGGCCGTGCCCAGGTAGAGGTCGCCGCTGGCCGGGCCACCCTGCGGGAAGAGCTTGATGTGCACCGCGTGCGTCACCAGGCTGCCGTCCGGCGGCTGGGGCGTCACGGTCTCGTTGAGCACGACCGTCGCCAGCGCGGTGCCGGCGGCCCCGCCCGGGATGACGATCCGGTAGTTCGGCGGGATCTCCTCCGGCACGGTGACGCCCTCGACGGCGCCGACCGCCACCTCGCCGAGGCTGCCGGTCGCGGTCGTCGCGCACTTCGCCGAGAACGTCCGGACGGTCAGCTCCGGGCCGCCGTAGCGCTTCAGCAGGGTCGCCTTGAAGCGGCGCCCGGCCGCCTGGGCGATCGCCACCTCGCCGGACCGCCCGCACCCGGTGTCCCCGGCCCCGAACACGGCGATGTCGCCCGTGGCCCCTCCCTGCGTCCAGCCCTTGTACGGGCCGTCGACGGTGCACTTGGCCAGTTCACCGGTGACGACGTGCTCGTTGTCGATCGTCACGTCCACCGAGCCGGACGACGCCCATCCGGTGGACGTCACGGGGGCCGCCGCGCCGAGGAGCGGAACGGCCAGCGTCGTCACCGCCAGCAACCGATATGTCCTCTTCCTGGCGTTCCGCATGCTCCGGCCTCCTCGGTCCCGTGACAGATCGCAGCTGTGCCCTTCGTCATCGGCCGGTCCGGCGCCCGCCCTGATCGGGTCCACCCGGACGAGTGGCCGGTGAGGAACGCAACTCGGCGGGTCCACGGGACGGTAACGAGCGTTAACCTCGGGCGTCGCCTGTTCACCTCGGGAGGTTTCGTGTCTTCGCTGTCCTTCGCCGGCAAGCGGCCCGTGCTGGCCGACCTCGTGCCCGGTTCGCTCGTGCGGGACATCGCGCTGGTCGCCGGCGGTGCCGTGCTCACCGGCGCCGCCGCGCAGCTGACGATTCCGGTGCCGGGCAGCCCGGTGCCGATGACCGGCCAGACGTTCGCCGCGCTGCTCGTCGGCGCGTCGCTCGGCATGTCGCGCGGCGCCGCTTCGATGCTGGTGTACCTGCTGGTCGGCGCCGTGGGCGTGCCCTGGTTCCAGCACGGCACCTCGGGCCTGTCCGGCGCGAGCGCCGGCTACATCGTCGGGTTCGTCTTCGCCGGTGCCCTGGTCGGCGCGCTCGCCGGCCGCGGCGGCGACCGGACGCCGGTGCGCACCGCGGGCACCATGGTGCTCGGCAACCTGGTCATCTACGCATTCGGCGTGCCGTGGCTGATGGCCTCGACCGGCTTCGACCTGTCGACGGCGTTCGCCAAGGGCGTCACGCCGTTCCTGATCGGGGACGCGATCAAGATCGTCGTGGCCGCCGGCCTGCTGCCGCTGACCTGGAAGCTGGTCTCCGGCCGCAACCAGGACTGACACTCGCCGCGGGGCCTCCCCCGACGGGAGGTCCCGCGACGCGAGTGGCCCGTTCGCGACGGAGCACCGATCTCTGTCGGTGGTGGCGGCTAATGTGTCGCTGTGCCCGCCCGAACCGATTTCCCCGGCGTCCTCGAACTCCTCACCCACGCGGTGGAGTCCGTCGGCGGTGCCGAACGTCCAGGGCAGGTCCAGATGGCCGATGCCGTCGGCCGCGCCATCCGCACCGGTGAGCACCTGGCCGTGCAGGCCGGCACCGGCACCGGCAAGTCACTGGCCTACCTCGTGCCCGCGATCCGCCACGCCGTCGAAAAGGAAGCGACGGTCGTGGTCTCCACGGCGACGATCGCTTTGCAGCGCCAGCTCGTCGACCGTGACCTGCCACGCCTGGCGAAGGCGCTGAAGAAGCCGCTCGGCCGCGAGCCGACCTTCGCCATCCTCAAGGGCCGCCGCAACTACATGTGCCTGCACCGGCTGGATTCCGGCGCGCCGGACGAGCCGGAGGACGCCCAGCTCTTCGACCCGTTCGCGGTGTCCCGGCTGGGCAAGGAGGTCACCCGGCTGCGGGAGTGGGCCTCGGACACCGAAACCGGCGACCGCGACGAGCTCGTCCCCGGCGTCTCCGACCAGGCGTGGCGCCAGGTTTCGGTGACGGCGAAGGAATGTCTCGGCGCTTCGCGCTGCCCGATCGGCACGGACTGCTTCGCCGAGCGCGCCCGCGCCGAGGCCGGCCGCGCCGACGTCATCGTCACCAACCACGCCCTGCTGGCGATCGACGCGCTGCAGGGCTACCAGGTCCTGCCGGACCACGACGTGGTGATCATCGACGAGGCCCACGACCTGGTCGACCGGGTCACCTCGGTCGCCACCGGCGAGCTGACCAGCGCGATGTGCGCGTCGGCCGCGCGCCGCTGCGGCAAGCTCATCGACGCCGACGTCGCGGATCGCCTGCTGGAAGCGGGTGACGGGCTGGCGCTGATCGTCGACGACCTGCCCGCGGGCCGGATGGATGAGCTCCCGCGGCCGTTGAAGGGCGCGATCCCGGCGGTCCGCGACGCCGCGCACGCGTGCATCACGGCGCTGGGCAGCGATCGCAAGGAGGACGTCGAGGGGGCCACCGCGCGCAAGCTGGCGCGGTCGCTGCTCGACGAGGTGCACGACACCGCGGTCCGGCTGCTGGAGGCGTTCGACGAGGACCAGGCGCACCAGCGCGACGTCGTCTGGCTCTCCGGCGACAAGTATTCGTCGAACCCGCGGCCACCGGCGCTGAAGGTGGCGCCGCTCGGTGTCGCCGGCCTGCTGCGCGAGCGCGTGTTCAACCAGCACACGACGATCCTCACGTCGGCGACGCTGACCCTGGGCGGCACGTTCGACACGATGGCGCGGCAGTGGGGTCTCCCGCCGGGCGCGGCCCGCGTGGAGCAGGCCCCGGGCGCGGCGACGGAGAAGGAAGCGCCGTCGGACGAGTCGGGCCCGAAGTGGACCGGCCTGGACGTCGGCTCGCCGTTCGACCACCGGCGTAACGGCATCCTGTACCTGGCCAAGCACCTGCCGCCACCGGGCCGGGACGGCCTGACATCGTCCACAATGGACGAGCTGGCCGAGCTGATCGAGGCGGCGGGCGGGCGCACGCTCGGGCTGTTCTCGTCGATGCGCGCGGCCAAGCAGGCCACCGAGGAGATGCGCGAGCGGCTGGACTTCCCGATCCTGTGCCAGGGCGACGACGCGACCTCCCTGCTGGTCCAGAAGTTCTCCGAGGACGTCCGCACGTGCCTGTTCGGCACGCTCTCGCTGTGGCAGGGGGTGGACGTGCCCGGGCCGTCGCTGCAGCTGGTGGTGGTCGACCGGATCCCGTTCCCGCGCCCGGACGACCCGGTGTCCTCGGCCCGCCAGCGCGCGGTGGAAGCCCGCGGCGGCAACGGGTTCCTGACCGTGGCGGCCACGCACGCCGCTTTGCTGCTGGCGCAGGGCACCGGGCGGCTGCACCGGGCGGTCAGCGACCGCGGGGTGGTGGCGGTCCTGGATTCGCGGCTGGCGAACGCCCGGTACGGCGGCTTCCTGCGGGCGTCGCTGCCGCCGTTCTGGCCCACGATGGATCCGAAAGTGGTGCGGGAGGCGCTGCGCCGGCTGGACGCAGCCGCGCCCGCGTGACGCGGTCCACAGCCGCGCCCGGTACGGTGAAGCCACCGAAGCAACAAGGGAGCACCGGTTGACCCAGGATTCGTCCAGCGCCCAGTCCCGGACCGTCAGCGTCGACGACACCGGCGTGCGGCGGCGGCTCGCGGACGGCAGCGAAGAAGCTGTCACGTGGGCCGGCCTGTCGTCGGTGATGGTGCGGGTCATCCCCGACGGCCCGTGGAACGAGGACGTCTTCTTCATGCTGGTGGGCACCGACGGCAAGGGCACCGCAGTCCCGAGCGGCGACCCGGCGGCCGACGCGCTCATCGAGCGCCTGCAGGCCCTTCCGGGCTTCGACAACGAGAAGTTCATCGAGGCCATGACGACCGACGCCGACCAGGCCTACGTCGTCTGGGAATCCGGCCAGAACTAGACCTGCGGGAAGGTCTCCGTCACCGGGATCCCCTTCTTGAGCGTCCGGCTCACCGTGCAGAGCCGGTCGATCGCGCGGTCCACGGCACCGGCCAGCGCGTCCCGCTGATCCGCCGTCAGAGTCGACACGTCGACATCGAACGCGACGTGCACGGCGTCCAGCTCCGAAGCGCCTTCACGCCGATCGGCCGAGACACCGACCCGGAACTTCGCGTCCTCGCCGATCCGCCGCGTGATCAGCTCTTCGGCCGTCACCGCGCTGCAGCCCGCCGCCGCGATCTGCAGCAGTTCGGCGGGCGAGAACGCCCCTTCGGCGCCCTTGCGGCCGATCCGGACCTCGGCACCCCGCTCGTTCCGCCCGACGAACGCGTGCTCGCCGGTGCGTTCCACTTCCAGTGTCATGCCCGCTCCAACCGGCTCAGGGAGCCCCTTGTTCCCGGCGCCCACTGGGCGAGAACCGTGATCGTGCCGGGGTCGACCTCGGTGAACCCGGCGTCCCGCACGGCGATCACCCGATCGCGCCGCCAGGCGCCCTCCGGGTCGTCGCCCGGGTGCAGTTCCTTCCACTGCGCCGGACTCGCCGTGCGCACGGCGACCCGGAACCCCTGGGCGGCCCAGGCGGCTCGGTCCGCGTCGCCCAGCAGCGCGGCGAGGATCATCGTCGCGTGACCGACCTGGGCTGCGCCCTTGCCGACGGTCATCGGCACGTGCGGGTTGAGCAGCAGCAGCGGGACACCCTCCAGGAGCGGGCCGGGCTCGTCCGCCGGCAGTTCGCTGCCGGAGATCTGCAGCCGCGCGACCTCCTTGGGGGTTTCGGTGACCAGACCCGGCACGAGCGCCCGCGCCTCGGCGCCGTCGACCTCGACGGTGATCCCCGGCAGATCCTGGACCGCCGCCCAGTGCGCGCCCCTCGCCCGCCGCGCGACCTTCCGGATCCGGTTGTCGAGCCACGCGTGCATCGGCTCGGCCCACTCGCCGCCGGGCTGCGCGCGCTCGTCGAGGCACACGGCCAGCGCCGCCGCGGCCGCCGCTTCCAGCAGCGGCGTGCGGCCCGGCGGCTCGGCCCGTTCGATGCGCAGGATGACCGGCATCGCGCGGACTTCCTCCGGGAGCTCGTCGGAGGTGTCCGAAGTGTCTTCGGCCGGAAGCCCCAGCCAAAAGGCGTAGCGGGCGCCCAGGGGGTCGAGAACGCTGCTCACGGACGCATCAGCTCGAGCCCGTCGGCGGCGTCGGCCGCTTCGACCTCGCCGCGCGTGAGGCCGAGCATGAACAACACGGCGTCGAGGTACGGGTGTGACAGCGCGGCGTCGGCCACCTCGCGCAGCGCGGGCTTCGCGTTGAACGCGACCCCCATGCCCGCGGCCGACAGCATGTCGATGTCGTTGGCGCCGTCCCCGACGGCGACGCACTGCTCGAGCGGGATGTCGTACTCCGCGGCGAAGCGGCGAAGCACCTTCGCCTTGCCTGCGCGGTCGACGACGTCGCCGACGACCTTCCCGGTGAGCTTGCCGTCCACGATCTCGAGCTCGTTCGCCACCGCGAAGTCGAGCCCGAGCTCGTCGACCAGGCCCTCGATGACCTGCATGAAGCCGCCCGAGACGACGCCGGCGCGGAAGCCCATCCGCTTGAGCGTCCGGATCGTGGTGCGGGCGCCCGGCGTGAGCTCGATCGACGCGGCGACCTGGTCGATCGTCGTCGACGGCAGGCCGGCCAGCAGCGCGACCCGCCGTTCCAGCGACTCGGTGAAGTTCAGTTCGCCGCGCATGGCCGCTTCGGTGATCTCGCGGATCTCCGGCTCGACCCCGGCGTGCGCGCCCAGCATCTCGATGACCTCGCCCTGGATCAGGGTCGAGTCGACGTCGAACACGACGAGCCGCTTCGCCCGGCGCATGATGCCCGCCCGCTCCACGGCGATGTCGACCCCCGCCTGGACGGCGGCGTCGGCGAGCTCGGAGCGCAGCGCGGCGTCCGCCTCGGCGGTGTCTTCGTCGACCGAGACGTACAGCTCGAGCCCGGTCACCGGGTAGTCGGCGACGCTGCGGATCGCGTCGATGTTGGCCCCCAGCGACGCCAGCCGGCGGGCGACCTCGGAGAAGCCCCGCGCGGTCACCGGGCGGCCCAGCACCACCAGCACGTGGGTCGAATCGCGGCGCCCGAGCGCGAACGGGTCCTCGCCGATCGCCGTGCCGATCTTGACGTCGACCTGCATGCCGACGGACGCCATCGCCTGCTCGACCGTCTCCTGCAACCCCTCCGGGTCGCGGTAGACCCCGGCGAGCACCCCGAGCACGAGCTGCCCGCGGATGACCACCTGCTCGACGTCGAGCACATCGACGTCGTGCCGGGTCAGCACGGCGAACAGCACGGACGAGACACCCGGCTTGTCGGGGCCGGTCGTCGTGATCAGGACGGGGGTCTGGGTCACTGGTCATCCCTCGTTCGGCAACGCTGCCCGGCCAGTCTGCCGGTCCGGAGCCGGACATAAGTACAGCGCGTGCCCGGCTTCACAAAAGCCGGGCACGCGCTCACTCGTTCAGGTTCTATTTGTCGCCTTGCTCGCTCGCGTTGTCCTTGGAGTGGTCTCCCGGGATCACCGCTTCGGTGAGCAGCTGCGACGGCGCCGCGTGGCTGTTGACCTTCTGCTTCCCGAAGAAGCCGATCTCGCCTTCGGAGTGGATGCGCTCGATCATGTGCGGGTAGTGCAGCTCGAACGCCGGCCGCTCGGAGCGGATCCGGGGCAGCTCGGTGAAGTTGTGCCGCGGCGGCGGGCAGGAGGTCGCCCACTCGAGCGAGTTGCCGTAGCCCCACGGGTCGTCCACCGTGACGATCTCGCCGTACCGGTAGCTCTTGAAGACGTTCCAGATGAACGGCAGCGTCGAGGCACCGAGGATGTACGCGCCGATCGTCGAGATCGTGTTCAGCGTGGTGAAGCCGTCACTGGTCAGGTAGTCCGCGTACCGGCGGGGCATGCCCTCCGCGCCCAGCCAGTGCTGGACGAGGAACGTGCCGTGGAAGCCGATGAACGTGGTCCAGAAGTGCCACTTGCCGAGCTTCTCGTCCATCATCCGGCCGGTGATCTTCGGGAACCAGAAGTAGATGCCGGCGAAGGTGGCGAACACGATCGTGCCGTAGAGCACGTAGTGGAAGTGCGCGACGACGAAGTAGCTGTCCGACACGTGGAAGTCGATCGCCGGCGCGGCCAGCAGGATGCCGGTCAGGCCGCCGAAGAGGAACGTGACGATGAAGCCCATCGAGAAGATCATCGGCGTCTCGAAGGACAGCTGGCCCTTCCACATCGTGCCGATCCAGTTGAAGAACTTGATGCCGGTCGGGACGGCGATCAGGAACGTCATGAAGGAGAAGAACGGCAGCAGCACGGCGCCGGTGGCGTACATGTGGTGCGCCCACACCGCGACCGACAGCGCCGCGATGGCCAGCGTCGCCCAGACCAGGCTCTTGTAGCCGAACAGCGGCTTGCGGCTGAACACCGGGAAGATCTCCGACACGATGCCGAAGAACGGCAGCGCGACGATGTACACCTCGGGATGGCCGAAGAACCAGAACAGGTGCTGCCAGAGGATCACGCCGCCGTTTTCGGGGTCGAACACGTGCGCCCCGAGGTGCCGGTCCGCCAGCAGGCCCATCAGGGCCGCGGTCAGGATCGGGAAGGCGAGCAGGACCAGGATGCTGGTGACCAGGATGTTCCAGGTGAAGATCGGCATCCGGTACATCGTCATGCCCGGCGCGCGCAGGCAGACCACGGTGGTGATCATGTTGACCGCGCCGAGGATGGTGCCCAGACCACCGATCACCAGGCCGGAGATCCAGAGGTCGGCGCCGACGCCCGGCGAGTGGATGGCGTCCGACAGCGGGGTGTAGGCGAACCAGCCGAAGTCGGCGGCGCCACCCGGGGTCAGGAAGCCGGACATCACGATCAGGCCGCCGAAGAGGTACAGCCAGTACGAGAACGCGTTCAGCCGCGGGAAGGCGACGTCCGGCGAGCCGATCTGCAGCGGCAGGACGAAGTTCGCGAAGCCGAAGAGGATCGGGGTCGCGTACAGCAGCAGCATCACCGTGCCGTGCATGGTGAAGAGCTGGTTGTACTGCTCCTGCGACAGGAACTGCTGCCCGGGCCGCGCCAGCTCGGTGCGGATCAGCATGGCCATCGCGCCGCCCGCCATGAAGAAGGCGAACGACGTGACCAGGTACATGATCCCGATCTGCTTGTGGTCCGTCGTGCGGAACAACCGCAGCAGGTACGAACCCTTGACCGACTCGCGCGCGGGGTACGGGCGCGTCGCGATCGGCTTGGGGGCTACGGCCGTCACTCCTGCCTCCAACACTGAAACCTTGTGGTGGTCATCGTCGCGCCACCGGGTCGAACGAGGCCCGATCCGGCGGCTTAGGGGGATCGTAGCCCTCGCTACCGACAGTCGCGCGCACCGGCTGGCAAGATCGGGGCGTGGCCGACGACTACACCCGCGCGGCGGTGCGCGCGGCCCGCGCCGTGACGGCCCGGCTGGGCCTGTCCGCCCACGATCCCGAAGTGCTCCACGAACGCTCGAACGTGCTGGTGAGACTGGGTCCGCTGGTCGCCAGGGTGCCCGCCACCATCCGCCTGGCGCGGACCGGGCCGGCCTGGCAGGAGCGGGACGTGGCGGTGTCGCGGTTCCTCACCGAACGTGGTGTGCGCGTCGTCTCACCCAGCACGGATCCCCCGGCCGGACCCCATTTCGCCGACGGGCTGCCGGTCACTCTCTGGCACCACACCCCGCACGACCCGGACCACCGGTACGCACCGGAAGTCGTCGCCCGGTCGCTCGCCGAGGTGCACGCGGCGCTGCGGGAGTACCCGGGCGAACTACCCCGGCGTGGCCCGCTGGACGACCTCGGCCGCGTCTTCGACCGCCACGACCTGGACCCCCGGTTGCGCGGGGAAGCGGCCCGCCTCGCGGCGGCGTTGCCGGAGGTCGCCGTGCAGCCGCTGCACGGCGACGCCCACCCCGGGAACCTGATCGCCACGCCCGCGGGTCCTTGCTGGCTGGACTTCGAGGACACCTGGCGCGGGCCGCTCGCCTGGGACCTCGGCATCCTCGCCCGGCAGGGCGGCCCGGAATTCCTGGCCGCCTACCCGGGCTCCGTGGACGAAGAGGCGCTTCGCGTGTGTACGCGGCTACGCGAGCTGTACTCGGTCGTGTGGCGATTCGTCATCGCCATCCGATTTCCGCACCGGCTGCCCGAGGCCCGCTCGGCGCTCGACGCCTACTTCTCGTGAGTCGCGGGGTACCAGGAGAGGATCGCCTCGACCACGCCCGCGGGGTCTTCGAGCGGCGTCAGGTGCCCGGCGTCCGGCAGCACGACGAGCGTCGCGCCGTCCATGACCTCGACCATCTCGCTCGCCGCCGCGACCGGGGTGATCGGGTCCTCTTCGCCGACGATCACCAGCGCCGGGACGTCCGAGTCCCGCAGCAGGTCCAGTGAACCGGGCCGGGTCCGCAGCGCCAGCGCGGTCCAGGAGATCCCGGACGGCGGCTGCGATTCGATGATCCCCCGGACCGTCTCGACGAGTTCGGGACGCTGTTCCCGCGTCGATCCGGCCAGGAGGTTGGGCAGGTTCGCCTCGGCGAGCCACGTCTCGGTGCCTTCGCGGTCGACGCGGGCGGCGACGTCCAGCCGCGTCTGCGCGGCCTCGGGGGTGTCGGGCGTGGCCTTGGTGTCGATGAGCACGAGCCCGCCGACCCGCTCCGGCGCGAGCCGCAGCACGGCCATGGCGAGGTAGCCGCCCATCGAGCAGCCCCCGAGCACGACGCGGTCGAGGTCCAGCCGGTCGAGCAGGGCGACGACGTCCCGCGCGGCGTCCTCGAGGCTCGGCTCGCGATCGGTCTCAGGCAGCGGCGAGCGGCCGAGCCCGCGCTGGTCCGGGGTGATCACCCGAAGGTGTGAAGCGAGGGGCGCGCGCACCGCGTTCCACATGCGGGAATCCAAGGGGAAGGCGTGGAGGAGGACCAGCGGCAGTTCGGTCATGGGCGCCATTTTGTCGGACCCCCTCGCTAGCTTCGCCGATGTGTTCACCGACATCGAAACCGACCGGCTCCGGCTGCGTCCGCTCCACGAGGCGGACAGGCAGGCGATGGTCGACATCCACACGGACCCGCGCACCAACCGCTTCCACCCCGACCCGCCCGACGTGCCACGAGCGTCGGCGATGTTCTCGGAGTGGCTGGCGCACTGGTCGGAGCACGGCTTCGGCTACCCGGCAGTCCTCGAGCGCGGCGGAACGGAGGTCCTCGGAATGTGCGGGGTGCGGTTGCGCGAGTTCCACGGCGAGAAGGTCCTCAACCTCGGCTACCGCTTCCGCCCGTCGGCGTGGGGCAAGGGGTACGCGGTGGAGGCGGGCCAGGCGGTCTTGGCGTGGTGCGCCCGCGAGCTGCCGTCCGTGCCGGTGCTGGCGAGCGTGAGCATCGCGAACAAGCCCTCGCTCAGGGTGGCCGAGCGCCTGGGCTTCGCGGAGTACACGGAGGAGATGTACGAGGGCGCGATGTCGAGGCACTACCGGCGCTGACCCGCCGGTCGTTGTTTGACAACTCCAGAGTGAACCCGGCCGGCCACCTCACCGCCGGCGGGACGGCCGCCGCCGGGCCCGAGCTTCCCAGCAGGCCCGGTGCCAGTGCCGCCGGTCGGCGACCGACCCGGTCTCGTCGGCGGGCCAGACGACGAGGTGCGGCGTTCCCGGCCGGATCTCGTGGTCGCACCCGGGGCAGCGGTAGACCTTCGTGGCCTGGCTCCCGGGCACGGTCCGCACGAGCCAGTCCCCGTCCACCCCGGACTCGGCCCGCGCCCACCCGGTGGCGGCCCCGAGGTCACGCTCGGGCGGCCCGCCCTCCGAACGGCGGCCGGGACGGTTGCGTCGTGGCACGCCCAAACGGTAACCGCCACCCACCCGACCCAACCCCCAGGCACCCGAGTCGACGCCCAAGCACTCGGAACCGGACACACCCGAGCCCACCCGCGCGTGTCGTCCCTCCAGGTACGCGTGTCGTCCGCCCGGGTACGGCCTACCCCTGGGCCAACGCCAGCGGCACCAGCTGTTCGGCGCTGGTGAGCGACCCGTGCTGCCCGACCAGCGACGTCTCGACGGCCTCCGCGAGCCCCCGCACCATCCCGAACCGGTCCCGGGCCGCGGCCACCACGTCGCCGATCCGCGGCAGCACCCGGTCGCTCACCGTGTGCCCGAACCAGCCCTCCGCGACGGCCTCTTCGCGCGAGCGCACCCAGGCCCGCTCGCCCAGCACCGCCCGCCAGGCCGCGAGGACGTCCGCGGCCGCACCCGGCTCGGTGTAGACGTGCCGGGCCCGGACCTCGCCCCCGAACGTCCGGACGCCGGCCAGCAGCTCCGGGACGTCTTCGAGGTCGAGCTTGTCCTCGACGGTCACCATCCCGTGGTCGGCCACCACCGCGAGCAGCGCGCCGGGCGGCAGACCGTCCACAAGGGACTCGACGAGCCGGTCGATCTGCCGCAGCTGCATCCGCCAGGCGGTCGAACCGGGGCCGTAGACGTGCCCCAGCAGGTCGAGTTCGCTGTGGTAGGCGTAGCAGAACGCGCGCCCGCCGAGCACCGACAACGTCCGCGCGGCGAGGTCGCCCAGCGCGTGGACCCCGGCGTACTGCGCGCCGCTTTGGGTGGCCAGGGTCAACGCCGTGTCGCGGAACTTGGCCGACGACACCACGGCCGCTTCGATGCCCGCCGCGGCGGCGCGCTCGAACGTCGTCGGCAGCGGCTGCACCTCGCGGGGCGGGAGGGCGCCCCGCAGGTCGCTGCCGTCCTCGTGACTGCACCAGCGCAACGCGTTGAGCACGCCGGTGCCGGGCATTTCGAAGGTGTAGCCGACCATCCCGTGCTCGCCCGAGGCGAGCCCGGTGCCGATCGCGGCCACCCCGGCGGCCGTCGTCGACGGGAAGCCCACGCGCAGCGATTCGCGGGCGAGCTCGGTCAGCACCGGGGCGTCCGCCGCGTGCTCGGCGAGCAGCTCCCAGCCGAGCCCGTCGACGAGCAGCACGCCGGCGCTGCGGGCCTCCGGCAACGCCAGTGCGTTCCCGCAACCGGGCACCTCGAGCGCGGCGAGCAGGGACGGGACGACCTGGCCGAGGTGCGGGACGTCGGCGAGCGAGGGCGGCTGCACGCGCCCAGCTTCCCATCCCCGGGCGCCTCCGGCGATAATCGCGGCATGCCGACCTACGCCTACCGCTGCCGCGAGTGCACCGAGACGTTCGAGCTCCTGCGCCCGATGAGCGAATCCGGCGCGCCGGCGGCCTGCCCGGAGGGCCACGCCGACACCGTCAAGCTGCTCACCACGGTCGCCCTCACCGGGGCCGCGAGCGGTCCCGCGGCCCCGGCCGGCGGTGGCGGTGGCTGCTGCGGAGGCGGCTGCTGCGGTTAGACCGCCTTCAGCGCCTGCTCCAGGTCGGCCCACAGGTCCTCGACGTCCTCGAGGCCGGCGGACAACCGGATCAGCTGGTCGGAGACCCCGGCGCCGTGGCGGTCGCCCTCGTCGACGATCCGGTGGCTGATCGAGCCCGGGTGCTGGATCAGCGTGTCGACGCTGCCCAGGCTGACGGCCGGCGTGATCAGCCGGACGGCCCCGATCAGGGCGTGCGGGTCGCCGTCGACCTCGAACGCCACCAACGGCCCACCGATCCGCGGGTAGTGGACGGCGGTCACGGCCGGGTGCTCGCCAAGCCGTGACGCCAGGGTCGCCGCGGTCGCCGAGGCCGCGTTGACGCGCAGGGGCAGCGTGGAAAGCCCGCGCAGCAACAGGTATCCGGCGAGCGGGTGCAGCACGCCGCCGGTCGCGAAGCGGATCTGCCGCAGCCGGGCGGCCTCCGCCGCGTCGCAGGCGACGATCCCGCCCATCACGTCGCCGTGGCCGCCGAGGAACTTCGTCGCGCTGTGCAACACGATCCGCGCGCCGTGGCGGCCCGGGCGCTGGAGCACCGGCGTCGCGAAGGTGTTGTCCACCAACAGCGGCACCTCTCCGCACACGCGAGCCAGCTCGGCGATGTCGGCCTCGGCCAGGGTCGGGTTCGCCGGCGTCTCGACGAACACCAGCCCGGTGTCCGGCCTCAGTGCGGCGGCGACACTGTCGGGCGCGGCCCAGGTGACCTCCGTGCCGAGCAGCCCGGACTCGAGCAGGTGGTCGCTGCAGCCGTAGAGCGGGCGCACCGCGACGACGTGGCGTTTCCCTTGCGCCACCGCGGAAAGCAGGCAGGCCGAGACGGCGGCCATGCCACTGGCGAATGCGACGCCGTGTTCGAACCCCTCCAGCTCGGCGAGCGCCCGCTCGAACCGCTCGACGGTCGGGTTGCCCACCCGGCCGTAGATCGGCGGCCCGTCGAGTTCGGCGCCCGCGGCGAAGGCGTCGATCCGGGCGGCTTCGGCGGCACTGTCGCGGGACGGGTAGGTCGTGGACAGGTCGAGCGGAGCGGCGTGCACGCCGAGGTCCGTGAGATCGTCACGGCCGGCGTGGACGGCTCGCGTGCGCAGCGAGGAAGTCATGGCAGCATGGTCGAGCTTTCCCCGGGCCGGGGGCAACACTCTCGGATATCATTCGGCGATGTCCGCTTCCGTCGAATTGAGTCCGGTCGATCTCGAAATCCTGCGCCTGCTGCAGAACGATGCCCGGATCACCAACAAGGACCTCGCGGCCGCGGTCGGCATCGCGCCGTCGACGTGCCTGGATCGCGTCGCCCGGCTGCGGGACACCGGCGTGATCACCGGGCAGCACGCGTCGGTCGACGCGGCCAAGCTGGGCCGTCCGCTGGAGGCGTTCCTGTTCGTCCAGGTCCGCCCGCACCGGCGGCCGCTGGTGGACCCGTTCATCGAGCACCTGCTCTCGCTGCCGGAGGTGCGCGCGGTCTACCACCTGACCGGGCCGGACGACTTCCTCGCGCACGTCGCGACCAGCTCGGCCGGGGAGCTGCAGCGGCTGGTCCTCGACGAGCTCACCGCGCGTGACGAGGTCGCCCGCGTGCACACCAACCTGGTGTTCCAGCACTGGAGCGGCGGCCCGCTGCTGCCGCCGGGGGCCTGAGCTCAGAGCGTCTCGAGCCAGCGGCGGGTCTCGCGCGGGGACGTCAGCCGGACGACGGCGGGCCCGGGCGGCTCGGCGGCCCACGCCCGGATCCGGTCCCGCTTGCGCGCGAACGACGCGAAGTGCCAGCGGATGATCGAGTCCGCGGAGAACACCTGGCGGAACGACTCGACGTTGCCGTTGCAGATCCGCTGCCGGGTCACCGCCCGCACGAACGTCCGGCGCACCAGGCGGCCCAGCGAAAGCCAGCGTGGGTAGTCGAGGCCCACGATGAGCTGTGCGCGGGGCAGCACGACGTCCTGCCACTTGCTGTAGCCGGCGTCGAGGACCCAGCGCTCCCGGGCGCACACCTCGGCGATCCGGCGGTGCTGCTCCTCGTCCGGGGTGCCGACCCAGCCCGGCTGCCAGCAGATGTCGTCCGCGGAGTGGTAGGGCAGGCCGGCGCGCTCGGCGATCCGGGCCGCGAGCGTCGACTTGCCCGAGCCGGTGACGCCGACGATGACGATGCGCTCAGGCCTCGAGGTCACGGGCGGGCTCCCGCGGTCCGCGGTAGGGCAGGGTCTGGCTGTAGACGAGGTTCGTGGTCGTGCTGCCGAACTGGCACAGCTCGTCGACCGTGCGCTCGAGGTGGGCCATCGAGGCCGCGGCGATCTTGAGCGTGTAGCAGTCGTCGCCGGTGGTGCGGAGGCATTCGAGGATCTCCGAACGCTCGCCGAGCAGCTTGTGCAACGGCTCGTGGCGGCTGCCCGGGTACTTGAGGCGGACCACGGCGAGCACCGGGTAGCCGACCTTGCCGAGGTCGATTTCCGCGCGGTAGCCGCTGATCACGCCGGCGGTCTCGAGCCGCCGGAGCCGTTCGGTCGCCGCGGACGCGCTGAGGTTCACGCGGCGGCCGAGCTCGGTGAGCGGCAGCCGGGCGTCGCGCTGGAGCTCGGCCAGGATGGCCCAGTCCGTCGGATCGAGACTCTCGGTCATCCGCCGAACATACCGTGGGATCCACGGCGGAACGGGCCGAACGCCGTGATCGTTCCCTTCCGGATTCGGGCAAAACGTCGATAGCCTTTCCGGGTGAAGATCGGCGTGAACGTCCCCAATTTCGGGCCCGGCACGAACCCGGGTGTCCTGCGCGCCTGGGCGCAGACGGTCGAAGGCCTCGGCTACGACCTGCTGATGGTGTCCGACCACGTCGCCATCACGCCGGACGTCGCCGGCCAGTACCCGGCGCCGTTCTACGAGCCGTTCACGACGCTGTCGTGGCTGGCCGGGGTGACGCAGCGGGTGCGGCTGGGCACCACGGTGCTCGTGGTGCCGTACCGGCATCCCCTGCTGGTGGCGCGGATGGCGGCGAACCTCGACGAGCTCAGCGGCGGCGGCCGGCTGGTGCTCGGCGCCGGGATCGGCTGGGCGAAGCAGGAGTTCGACGCGCTGGGCGTGCCGTTCGAACAGCGCGGCAAGCTCACCACCGAGCACCTGCGGGCGATCCGTGCCGCGTGGGCCGACACGGACGACTACCGCGCGGGGTCGATCCCGCTGTGGCTCGGCGGGCACAGCGACGCCGGGCTGCGGCGGGCGATCGAGCTCGGCGACGCGTGGCACCCGCTGCGGCTGACGATGGCCGGGTTCCGGGAAACGCTGGGGCGTCTGGAAAAGCTGGCCGGGGACAGGCCGGTGCCCGCCTTCGCGCCGCGGATCCTGTTGCGGGTGACGGCGGCGCCGGTGACCGGGCCGGGCCGGCGTGCCGGGGAAGGCACGCTCGAGCAGGTCGTCGACGACCTGGCGCAATTGCGGGCGATGGGGGCGGACACCGTCGTGCTCGACCCGTTCGACTCGGACCCGGCCGAAACGCTGCGCCCGGAGGTGGCGTGGCGGGATCTCGCGGCGGTGGCCGCATCCTGGAGGGAGAACCTGTGAAGGACACCGAAGAAGCCCTGCTGCGGCGGGCGATCGAACTCGCCCGCGAGGCGCGCGAGGAGCACGGCAACCCGCCGTTCGGCTCCCTGCTGGCCGACGCCGACGGGAAGGTCCTGGTCGAGGACCGCAACACCTCGTTGACCGACAACGACATCACGGCCCACCCGGAACTGAAGCTGGCCCGCTGGGCGGCGCAGAACCTGGACCCGGAAACCGCGGCGGCCACGACGATGTTCACCAGCACGCAGCCGTGCGGCATGTGCACCGGGGCGATCGAGCGGTCCGGGCTCGGCCGCGTCGTCTACGCGTTGTCGACGGAGCAGTTCCTCACGCTGCGGCCGCCGCTCACGTGGGGCCGGCACAAGATGGAGGGTCCCGCCCTGTTCGACGAGGCCCGCGTGCCGGTCGAGGGCTATTACCAGTGACGGGTTACCAGGTGCGTCCGGTGGCGCGCATCGAGTCATCCCTGGCGGACCGCGCGTCGGCTCCGAAGCAGGGTGACGAGGGCGCGCCACCGTCCCGGGTGGTGTTCGAACCGGAATTCGCCCCGGCGGCGGCCGATCTCCGCCCGGGCGACCGCCTGGTCCTGTTGACGTGGCTGCACGAAGCGGACCGCGACGTCCAGGCGGTCCACCCGCGCAGCGATCCGGCCCGCCCGTTGCAGGGCGTGTTTTCGACGCGCTCACCGGACCGCCCGAACCCGATCGGCCTCCACACGGTGACGGTGACGGCGGTCGAGGGCAGCACGCTCACCGTCACCGGCCTGGAAGCGATCGACGGCACGCCGGTGCTCGACGTCAAGCCCGTCCTCGGCGAGGTGGCCGAGCGCTGATCAGTAGTCCTTGAAGCCCTTCCCGGTCTTCCGCCCCAGCCGGCCGGCCGTCACGAGGTGCTCCAGCAGCGGCGCCGGCGCGAAGCCCTCCTCGCGGAACTCGTTGTAGAGCGTCCGCTGGATGGCCAGGGAGACGTCGAGGCCGACGACGTCCAGCAGTTCGAACGGGCCCATCGGCAGGCCGCAGCCGACCTTCATGGCCGTGTCGATGTCGTCCGCGCCCGCGTAGTGGGCCTCCAGCATCTTCACCGCGTCGTTCAAGTACGGGAACAGCAACGCGTTGACGATGAAACCCGCGCGGTCGCCGCAGTGCACCGCGTGCTTGCCGACCGCGGCGCAGACCGCGCTCGCCGTCGCCACCACGTCCGGGGCGGTCGCGATCGTCGAGACCACCTCGACCAGCTTCATCACCGGGGCCGGGTTGAAGAAGTGGAGACCGACCACATCGGACGGCCGGGACGTCGCGGCCGCGCACTCGATCACCGGCAGCGAGGACGTCGTCGTGGCCAGCACAGCGCCGGGGCGGACCACCTCGTCCAGCGCCGAGAACACCGCCTGCTTGACCGCCAGCTCCTCGGCCACCGCCTCGACGACCAGGTCGACGTCGGCCAGCGCCTCGAAGTCGGTGACCGGGGTGATCCGGGCCAGCGCCACCGCGGCGTCCTCTTCGGACAGCTTGCCCTTGACCACGGCCTTGTCGAGCGACTTCTTGACGCGCGCCACCGACGCCTGCGCCTTCTCCAGGCTCCGGGCGCGCAGCACGACGTCGAGGCCGCGCTTGGCGAACACCTCCGCGATGCCGGTGGCCATCGTGCCCGTCCCGACCACGCCGACCCTCGCCACCGGGCGCGGCGGAACGCTGTCCGCTGTGGACACGACGCCGGACGTGACCACGTTGGGCGAGTCCGGGGCGTCGTAGGTGTAGAAGCCCCGGCCGGTCTTGCGGCCCAGCAGGCCCGCCGTGATCATCTGCTTGAGCAGCGGCGCGGGCGCGTGCAGGCGGTTGCGGGACTGGTGGTACATCGTGTCGAGGATTTCGTTCGCGGTGTCCAGCCCGATCAGGTCGAGCAGCGCGAGCGGGCCCATCGGGTAGCCGCAGCCGAAGCGCATCGCGGCGTCGAGGTCCTCTCGGGTGGCGTAGCGCTGCTCGTACATCCGCACCGCGTGGTTGAGGTAGCCGAACAGCAGTGCGTTGGCGATGAAGCCGGCCCGGTCGCCGATCACCACCGGCACCTTGCCGAGCCGCTCGGAGAACTCGACGACCTCGGCGACCACGTCCGGCTCGGTCACCACGGTCTTGACGATCTCGACGAGCTTCTGCACCGGCGCCGGGTTGAAGAAGTGCATGCCGACGACCTTGCCGGGCCGCGCGGTGTGCACGCCGATCTCGGTGATCGACAGCGACGACGTGTTGGACGCGAAGACCACTTCGGGCCGGGTGATCTTGTCCAGCTCGGCGAAGACTTCGGCCTTCAGCTCGAGACTCTCCGGGATCGCCTCGATCACCAGGTCCACTTCGGACAGATCCGACAAGGACGTGCCGTACCGGATCCGCCCCAGCAGGGCCTCCCGCCCGGGGGCGTCCAGCTTGCCGCCGGAGAGCGCCCGTTCGGTCGAGTGCTCGAGGTGACCGCGGCCGCGGGCGATGCCGGCTTCGTCGACTTCGACCGTGACGACGTCGAGCCCGCTGCGGGCGAGCACTTCGGCGATGCCGGCCCCCATGGTGCCCAGGCCGACCACACCGACCGTCGAAATGTCCCGCGCCATCGAGGCCTCCAGAGATGTTACTCGCTGGTAATTGGCCTCGATACTGCCACGAGGCACCGCCGGAGCCCAGACGGAATCGAGTCAGTACGGCTCAAGTCACCCGGTCGGCGAGTGCGGCTTCACTCGCCGAAATTGCCGTCCACCAGCTCTTTCGCCTTCTCCAGCGCGGCGGACGCCTGTGGCCCGCGCGCCCGGACGCGGATCCGGTCGCCCTGGCGTGCGCCGAGCGACATCAAGGCCAGGACGCTGTGGCCGTCGGCCTCCTGGTCGCCGAGCCGCACGGTCACCTCGGCGTCGAACTCGCTGAGCGTGCGCACCAGCACCGCGGCGGGCCGCGCGTGCAGCCCGACGTCGTTGTGCAGCTCCAGCTCGACTTCGGCGGCGTCGGCCGGAGCCTCCTCGGCGGGCGCCAGGTCGTCCGGGATCCCGGCCGCCGCGGCGGCCTCGGCCACCGCCTTGCGGCCCTGCCCGGCCTGCGCCGCGACCGCCGCCGCGATCGCGCCCTCGACCAGCGGGCCGTCCGCGACGATCGCGGCCGACGGGTCGGCCAGCGACTCGACGGCGAGCTCCGCCGTCATCTGCGCGCTGCCCAGGTCGTAGAGCAGCACGACGCCGTCGCCGGAGTCGGCGCGCTGGGTGGCGGCGACGACCTCGTCGTAGTCCGTGCCGATCGAGCCGTCGGAGAGGCCGCCGGCCGGGAGGATGGTGACGTCCGGCGCCATCTGGGCGGCCAGCTCGGCCAGGCCTTCGGCGAGCTTCGCACTGTGCGACACGAGCACGATTCCCACGCTCACCGGGCGGCCTCCGCGAACGCCCGCAGCAGCAGCGCCGACGACCGGGCACCGGGGTCCAGGTGCCCCACGGCCCGCTCACCGAGGTAGGACGCCCGGCCCTTCCGCGGCACCAGGTCCACTGTGGACTCCGCGCCGGTGTCGGCCGCGTCGGCCGCCGCGGTCAGCACCGCGGCGACGTCCCCGCCGCCCTCGGCCGCCTTCTCCGCGGCCGCCACCGCGGGGATCAGGGCGTCGACCATGGTGGCGTCGCCGCCCACGGCCTTGCCGCGGGCCTGGACGCCTTCGAGGCCGGCGCGCAGCGCGTCCAGCAACGCCGGGACGTCGACGGTCCCGACGGCGCCCAGCTTGGCCGAGGCACGCAGGAAAGCCGTGCCGTACAACGGGCCCGCGGCCCCGCCGACCTTCGAAATCAACGTCGTCGCGACGAGCTTGAGCACCCCGCCCGGTGTGTCCGGAACCGCCGAATCGAGCGCCGCCACGACGGCCGCGAAGCCGCGGTTGAGGTTCTCGCCGTGGTCGCCGTCGCCGATCGCGCGGTCGAGGTCGATCAGTTCCACGCGGTGCTCGGCGACCACCGCCGCGGCGGCGCGCACCGCCGCCGCGACCCCCGCGGCCTCACACGCCATCAGAGCCCCCACCGCAGGGCCGCGGTGTTGACCGGGGCGTCCCACAACTCGGTCAGCTCGTCGTCCAATTTGAGCAACGTCAGGCTCATCCCCTGCATCTCGAGGCTGGTGATGTACGGGCCGACCAGCCGGCGTTCGACCACGATCCCACGGTCGGCCAGCAGCCGCTCGGCGATGCCGTGGGCCAGGTAGAGCTCGACCAGCGGGGTGCCGCCCATCGAGTTGGTGAACAGCAGCACGCGGTCGCCCGAGGCGAACGGCAGGTCGGACACGACCGCCTCGACCATCCGGGCCACCAGCGCGTCGGCCGGCTCGGCCGGGAGCCGCTCGCGGCCGGGCTCGCCGTGGATGCCGATGCCGAACTCGATCTCGTCGTCGGCGAGGTCGAAGCTGGGGGTGCCGGCGTGCGGCACGGTCGGCGCGGTGAGCGCGACGCCGATCGACCGGACCTGGCCGATCACCTTCTGTGCCATCGCGGTGACGGCGTCGAGCGAGTCGCCGCGCTCGGCGGCGGCGCCGGTGATCTTCTCCAGGAGCACCGTGCCGCCGACCCCGCGGCGGCCCGCGGTGTACGTCGAGTCCTTGACCGCGACGTCGTCGTCGATCACGACGCTGCGCACCTCGAGGCCCTCGGCGGCGGCCAGCTCGGCGGCCGTCTCGAAGTTCAGCACGTCGCCGGTGTAGTTCTTGACGATGAGCAGCGCGCCCGCGTCGCCGGTGGTCGCGGTGACGGCGGCCTGCACCGCGTCCGGCGTCGGCGAGGTGAACACCGCGCCGGGCACGGCCGCGGCGAGCATGCCGTGGCCGACGAACCCGCCGTGCAGCGGCTCGTGCCCGGACCCGCCGCCGGAGATCACGGCGACCTTGCCCGCGACCGGCGCGTCGGCTCTGATCACGACGTCCGGGTCGTACTGGACGCGGAGGACGTCGGCGTGCGCGGCGGCGAGCCCCCGCAGCGACTCGGCGACCACGTTCGCCGGATCGTTGATGATCTTCTTCACGGCAGCCTCCGGCGCATCGGCGGGTGGGGTGTCCCCTTCCTACCTCTCCGCGCGGCCCGCCGCCAGATCAGGGTTTGGGGAGCTTGGTGACCACGTTCTTCGCGACGGTCACCGCCTTGCCGCACGGGTCGGTGTCGTTGTCGGCATACCCCTGGTAGTCCACCTGGGCCAGTTCGACGTCGTCGCCCTGCCACGGCCGGTGCTGCCACTCGACCTTGCACCGCGCCGAACCGCCGGTCGCCTGCTTCTGGAAGCCGGTCACGCCGTTGCCGAGGTCCACCTTGGAGTTGCCGTCGCCGACGAGCGGGGGCAGGCCCGGCCGGAACCCGACCGTCACCGTCGGGCCGCGGTCCCGCCACTCGCACGAGTGCAGCCCCGAGGGGGCGGGCTTCGCCGACGGCACGACGGCGGTCACCGCCGCGGCGTCGGCCATCGCGCACGGCTCGGCGGTCAGCACGGTGCCCGCGGGTGTCGAGTACTTCTCCGGCGAGTTGTGCACCTTCTGGACGACGGCTTCGGCGAGTGCCTGCCCGGGGCGGCAGGGGTCACCGGCGTAGGTGACCGACACCCCGAGCGCCACATCCGGGTTCAGCGCCGTCATCACCGCGACGGTGCAGTCGGTGTCGCCGGTCTTGTTCACGCGCAGCGGCAGCCCGCCGGCCACCCCGGTCGTCTTGTCCGCCCGCGGCACGAGGGTGCTGCCGATCTCCAGCTCGAGCCGGATTTCCTTGCCACCGGGGTCCTTCACCTTGTTGCTGCAGGTGTCGAAGGCGATGGACGACGGCGACGGGTCGGCCTCGACCGTGCCGAGGCCGAGTGCGCCCAGTGCGTCCTTGGTCAGGAACTGGCATGGCTGGATCGTGCGGAGCACGCCGGCCGCCACGGCGGCGTCGGTGATCGGGCTGTCGGGGACCTGGCCGGAGCCGGCCGCCGCGGGCACCGTCGTCCGGGCGAAGTTGGACTTGCCGAGGTCCGGCCCGCACGCCGTCAACGGCAGCGCGAGCGCGGTGACCAGCAGGAACAGCTTCGGGAGACGGCGGTGCCGAACGTCTGGGAACACGCGATGCACGGTAGCGGCACCCGAACGCCGCTGTCCGGACAACCCGGCTATTCGGCCGCCGCCGCCGGTGTGTCGCCGGTCTCCGGCTCGGCCGGCACGACGAGCGGGCGCACCAGGGCCCAGGTGACGAACAGCGCGGCGACCACCAGCATGCCGATCCCGGCCCACAGGTTGATGTTGACGTCGGCCGCCTTCTTGAGCTCCTCGTCGGAGGTGAAGCCGATGCCCATCACGGTGAGGATGACGCCGTAGACGCCGATCAGCAGGGCGATGATCAGCCGGATGTCGAAGGCGCCTGCCTTGTGCGCGCGTGGCTGCGACTCGGTAGCCATTCCGACCTCCTAGAAGATGATGTTCAGGGCGATGGTCAGGACGAGCACGATGCCCGCGAGCAGGCCCGGCTTGCGGTACCAGCCCGCGTTCTCGCCGGTCGCGTCGTGCTGGCGCGTCTCCTTCGGCGTCAGCGAGTAGACCAGGCCGACCAGTTCTTCGTCCGGCTTCGGCTTGGTCGCCAGCGACACGACGACGCTCACCACGATGTCGACCACGAAGGCGACCCCGGCGGCCACGAAGCTGGTGCCCTGGCCCTCCAGGCCGATCACCCCGGCCTGCGACAGGCCCCAGATCGTGATCGCGGACGCGGTACCGAGCACCAGGCCGCTCCAGCCGGCGTGCGGGGTCATCCGCTTCCAGAACATGCCCAGGATGAACGTCGCGAACAGCGGCGCGTTGAAGAAGGAGAACAGGTCCTGCAGGTAGTTCAGGATGTTGCCGGAGTTCGACGCGATGAACGCCGTGCCGATCGCGAGGATCGTGCCGCCCGACGTCACGATGCGGCCGAGGTTGAGGTAGTAGTGGTCCGGCTTGTCCTTCTTCACGTACGTCTGCCAGATGTCGTACGTGAAGACCGTGTTGAACGAGCTCAGGTTCGCCGCCATGCCGGCCATGAACGAGGCCAGCAGACCGGCGATGGCGATGCCGAGCATGCCGTTCGGCAGCAGGTCGCGCATCAGCAGCAGGAGCGCGTTGTTGAAGGTGACGCCGCTGTCGGCCTTGCCGCCGTCGAGCAGCACCTGCTTGTCCTTGACGTACTCGGACACGGTGACCGCGGCGATCATGCCGGGGATGATGACGATGAACGGGACCAGCATCTTCGGGAAGGCACCGATGATCGGGGTCCGCCGCGCGGCCGACATGCTCTTCGACGCCATCGCGCGCTGGACCTCGACGAAGTTCGTCGTCCAGTAACCGAAGGAGAGCACGAACCCGAGGCCGAAGACGATGCCCAGCACCGAAAGGACGCTGTTGCCGAAGCCGGTCAGGTTGTCACCGGGCCACGAGTGCAGCTGCGCGGTGCCGCCCGGGCTGTTGGTCACCTTGTCGACCAGGCCCTGCCAGCCGCCGACCTTGACCAGGCCGATGATCGTCAGCGGCACCAGCGCGATGACGATGACGAAGAACTGCAGGACCTCGTTGTAGATGGCGGCGGAGAGGCCGCCGAGCGCGGTGTAGGAGAGCACGATCGCGGCGGCGACGATGATCGACACCCACAGCGGCCAGCCCAGCAGCAGGTTCACCACGCTGGCCAGCAGGAAGAGGTTCGCGCCCGCGATGAGGATCTGGGCCGCGGCGAAGCTGACGCCGTTGACCAGGTGGGCCGGCTTGCCGAAGCGCCGCCGCATGAACTCCGGAACGCTGCGGACCTTGGAGCCGTAGTAGAAGGGCATCATCACGATGCCGAGGAACAGCATCGCCGGGATGGCGCCGATCCAGAAGTAGTGCACGGTCGGCAGGCCGTACTGGGCGCCGTTGGCCGACATGCCCATCACCTCGACCGCGCCGAGGTTCGCCGAGATGAAGGCCAGGCCGGTGACCCAGGCGGGCAGCGATCGGCCCGACAGGAAGAAGTCGAGGCTGCTCGACACCTGCCGCCGCGCCAGGTACCCGATGCCGAGCACGAGCGCGAAGTAGAACGCCAACTCGATGTAGTCGATCGCGCTCGCGTCGAGTCGCAGGTTCGCATCGGCTAGGACGAGCACCCGACCCACCTCCGGCAGTTCCCTATTTCAAACAGGACAAGATCCGACAGGAATCACCAGCATCCCGTCGGATCCGGACAGTACTGCATGGATTCAGGGTCGGCACGCCGACGTGTCCAAAATGGTCAGAGGGCGCGTTCTCCCGGCCTTGACCAGGGAGAACGCGCCCTCGTTCCGCGCGCCGCGGGAGCGGCGGGGATCAGCGGTCGGTCGGAACGGCGATCTCGCCGTCCTCGGCGATCAGGTGGGCCAGCACGTCGTCGGGCAGGTAGGTCCGGTGCGGGTAACCCGGGCCCCACGAGTTGAGGATCGGCACGGCGCCGAGCTCGTCGGCCCGCGGGTTGGCGAGCACCGAGTGCACGTCGTCGACCGACTTCGCCCAGCGGAACGCCTTGATGCCCTGCTTGGCCTCGGCGGTGTACTTCTCGCGGGTGTGCCAGTCGTCGTTGCCGTAGGAGTCGTCCCACAGGACGTGCCCGGTGTCCTTGAGCACCTCGGCCGCGGCGCGGACCGACGTGCCGTTCTCGTCGCCGGGGTTGGTCTCGGGCCACTCGTCGCGCTTCTTGGCCGAGTCCCAGAGCCAGCGGGCCGCGTACTCGCTGCCGTTGAAGATCGACATGCACCGCGACCAGCCGAAGCCGACGCAGGCGCCTTCGTGGCCCTGGTCGTAGAACGCGTACCAGGCGTCGGTGTCCGGGGTGCCGCCCGGCTCGAGGCACACGCAGTGGCCGCCGCGGATCCGGCCGAGCTTCTTGACGCCGGCCTTCGCGATGAAGAACTCGCCGGACTTCTCGTCCTGCTCGGGCTGGTCGAACGCCGAGTACCAGTTGACGCCGATCACCACCGGCGCCCGGGTGGGCCGGTCTTCGTCGGCCAGCGCGCCGAGCGGATACCTTTCCACGTGCCGCCAGTCGTCCGGAATGAACCGGCCCAGGCGCGGGTCGGCCGGATCGGAACCGAGTGGGCGATAACGCATGACTTCCTCCTTGCGTGCAGGCGAAAATGCGCACACGCCGGCCGGATGGCATGCGCACCCCGAGCTCGAAGGCGGACTGAAACGTTGGCACGACGAAGAAAGACGGCCGAGCGCACCACCCTCCGGCCACGCCGGACGCACCGGCGGAACCCCTCGAATCGAGTGTCGCACGAAAACGCCGAATAAGATCCCGAACTCACCCGAACAGCGCAGGAATCACGGTGAAAAAGTTTCCGCTGACCACCCGCGCACCTATCGGGTCAAAGATTTCCTGGCGGAGCAATAATCACCGAATCAGATACACCGATTTCGGCATCGATTCGGTATCGGCACCGAGATACGTCCCTTCGGGCGACCGCGGGGTCAATTTTTCAACGCCCCGCGGTCAGTCTGCCACGCGCCGGAACCGCGGCACCCGGCCGTCCGGTGTCTCGACCGTCTCCGCGAACATCGCCGCCGGACGCACCCACAGCCCGCGCTCGCCGTAGAGCGCCCGGTACACCACGAGTTCCTCTTCCGTCTCGCTGTGCCGGGCCAGGCCCAGCACCTCGTACTCGCCGCCCTTGTAGTGGACGTACCGACCCGGCTCCACCTCAGAACAGCCGGAACTCGTCGGACTCGATGCCGCGGAGTTCGTCGTAGTCCAGGGTCAGGCAGCGGATGCCGCGGTCCTCGGCCAGCGTGCGGGCCTGCGGCTTGATGATCTGGGCCGCGAACACGCCCTGCACCGGCGCCAGGAGCGGGTCGCGGTTGAGAAGCTCGAGGTAGCGCGTCAGCTGCTCGACGCCGTCGATTTCGCCGCGGCGCTTGATCTCGACCGCCACCGAACGGCCGTCGGCGTCGCGGGCCATGATGTCGACCGGGCCGATCGCCGTGGGGAATTCGCGGCGGACCAGCGTGTAGCCGTCGCCGAGGGTCTTGATGTGCTCGGCGAGCAGTTCCTGCAGGTGCGCTTCCACGCCGTCCTTCTGCAGGCCCGGTTCCGCGCCCAGGGCCTGGGAATAGTCGTGGAAGATCTCGTCGATCGAGATCACCAGCTTCTCGCCCTGCTTGTTTTCGACGATCCAGAGCTTGCCGTCCTCGATCAGCCAGCACGGCGGGCTCATCCAGTTCAACGGCTTGTACGCACGGTCGTCGGAGTGCACCGACACCGAGCCGTCGGACTTGACGAGCAGCAGGCGGGTGGCCATCGGCAGGTGGGCGGTGAGCCGGCCGGCGTAGTCGACCTGGCACCGCGCGATCACGAGACGCACCCGAGGAGGGTAGGACAGGGTCGGCGATACTGGGCGCGTGGACCCCATTCAGCGTGTCGCGTCCCGCGAGGTGTACCGGAACAACTGGATGACGGTGCGGGAGGACGAAATCCGCCGCCCCGACGGCTCGCCGGGCATCTACGGCGTGATCGACAAGCCGTCGTACGCGCTGGTCATCGCCCAGGACGGCGACCGGTTCCGGCTGGTCGAGCAGTTCCGCTACCCGCTCGGCGAGCGGCGCTGGGAGTTCCCGCAGGGCACCGCGCCGGACCTGGCGGACGTGCCGCCGGCCCAACTCGCCGTCCGGGAGCTGCGCGAGGAAACCGGCCTGCGGGCCGGCTCGATGGTCCCCCTCGGCAAGCTCGACGTCGCCGCCGGCATGAGCAGCCAGCGCGGCTGGGTGTTCCTCGCCACCGACATCAGCGAGGGCGAGCCGGAGCGCGAGCACGAGGAGCAGGACATGCGCAGCGCGTGGTTCGCGCGCGCCGACGTCGAGAAGATGATCCTCGCCGGGGACATCACCGACGCGCAGTCGATCGCCGCGTGGGCGCAGCTCATGCTGTTCGAGCGGCACCGGCCTTGAGCATCCCGCGGATCACCAGGTGGTGGAACGGCTTGATCAGCGCGAAGTAGGCCGGGCCGACGCGGTTGTGGAAGTGCACGATCGTGCCGAGCCGGAAGCCGCGCAACACCGCTTCGACCGTCAGGTACCCGGTCAGGTGACTGTCGTCCACGCCCGCGACCAGGTACCGCTCCGGATCCCCGGCGCGGACGGTGAAGAACGCGACGCGGTCGCCGGGCGCGAAGCCGATGTCCTCGGGCCGCAGCCGGCCGGTCCGCGGAACCGACGCGGTCTCCAGCCGCAGCGCCTTGGCGAGCACGTACCGGACGCCGAAGAGGGCTTTCACCCAGGCCGGCGACCAGCCGAAGACGCCGGCGACGAATTCGCGCAGGCTGTTCTCGCTCTCGATTTCCTTGAACTCGACGTAGTCGGCGCCGTCGACGTAAGGCTCGGTCATTTCCGTCTCCCCAGTACCAGTTCCAACGCGCTCTTCAGCTGCCGGCCGGTCAGCGGCGGCACGACCTGCCCGGCGCCGACGACGATCAGGTACAACGCCCGCGCGAGGTCGGCGTCGCCGCCGATCTCGGTCAGGTAGGCGACGCGGGTGGCGTCCACGCGCTCCTGCACCGCCCGGGCTTCGGCGTCCTGCAGGGCCCACGCCCGGACGGCGATCTCCAGCTCCGGCCCGGGTCCCGGCGCCAGGACCAGCTTCAGCAACGCGCTCAGCCGGTCGCCGTCCGCCGCTTCGGCCTGCTCCACGAACCGCGTGGTGCGTTCGGCTTCGAAGTGCTCCAGCAGGGCGGTGCGGTAGCCGCTCATGCCCTTGAAGTGGTGGTAGAAGGAGCCTTTCGACAGCCCGAGGCGTTCGGTGAGCCGTTCGATGGTCACCGAGGGCGCGCCCTGCTCCGCCAGCAGCACCAGCCCCGCGTCCAGCCAATCCCGCTTGCTCGCCATGGCCATACCATACCGTATGGTACGGTCGGTGGCCACGCCGAAACCCGGCCGGACCCTCTCGCCGATCAGTCGGGCCAGGAGGGCTTGCGCTTCTCCAGGAACGCCGCCATGCCCTCGCGGGCGCCGGGCAGCTGGGACGCCGCCGCCATGACTTCGAGCGCGATCGCGTAGGCGTCGGCTTCGGGGCGGTCGAGCTGGGCGTAGAGCGTCACTTTGCCCATCGACTTGCTGGCGCGGCTGCCGCGGGTGGCCCGGGCCAGCAGCTCCGCGACGGCGTCGTCGAGCTGCTCGTCGGGGACGACCCGGTTGACCAGGCCCCAGTCCAGCGCCGTCGCCGCGTCGATGACGTCGCCGGTCAGCGCCAGCTCCATCAGGCGCTTGCGGCCGATCGACCGCGCCACCGGGACGGCCGGCGTGTGGCAGAACCAGCCGCCCTTGCCGCCCGGCAGCGCGAAGCCCGCCGACTCGGCGGCCACGGCCAGGTCGCACGATGCCACCAGCTGGCAGCCCGCCGCCGTGGCCAGGCCGTGCACGCGGGCGATGACCACCTGCGGGATCGACTGCATCGTCTTCATGACGTCCGTGCACAACGTGAGCAGCTCGCGCACGCCCACCAGGTCGCGCGCGGCGACGTCGGCGAAGTCGTGGCCGGCGGAGAACACCGGGCCGTCGGCGGCCAGCACGACGCCGGTCGCGTCGGTCGTCCCCGCCTCGCGGAACGCCGCGAGCAGCTCGGCGAGGTGCTCCGCCGAGAGCGCATTGCGCCGCGCCGCCCGGTTCATGGTGATCGTGACGGTGTCGCCGTCGCGCTTGACCAGGATGTGCTCGTACTCGGTCATGCCCCGACGGTAGTACTTCCCGCGCGGAATGTGCGCCGGTAGCTGTCCGGCGCGACGCCGACTTCGGCGCGCATCCGGCGCCGCAGGTTGGCCGCCGTGCCCAGCCCGGACCGCTCGGCGACGCGCTCGACCGGCAGCGACGTCGTCTCCAGCAGCCGCTGCGCGTACCGGACGCGCTGGACGCGCAGCCAGCGTCCGGGTGTCACCCCGGTGGCCGCGGCGAACTCGCGGTGGAACGTCCGCTCGCTCATCCGCGCGTGCCCGACCAGGTCCTCGACGCCGATGCCGTCCCCGAGCCGCGCGAGCGCCCAGTCCATTGTGGACGCCATACCGGGCTGGGCCGCCTTCGGTGGCAGCGGGTGGTCGACGTACTGGCGTTGCCCGCCCTCGCGCGCCGGCGGCATCACCAGGCGGCGCGCCAGCATGGCGGCGATGTCGGCGCCGTGGTCGCGCCGGACCAGGTACAGGCAGAGGTCGAGGCCGCCGACGACGCCCGCGGACGTCAGGACGCCGCCGTCGTCGGTGTAGAGCACGTCGCGCTGCAGGTCCGCGCGCGGGGCGACCTCGGCGAGGGCGTCGAGGTCGCGCCAGTGCGTGGTCGCCGGGCGGCCGTCGAGCAGGCCGGCGGCGGCGAGGGTGAACGCGCCGGAGCACAACCCGGCGACGGTCGCGCCCGCCCGGTGGGCGCGACCCAGCGCCGTGACGGCCGACGGCGGCACCGGAGCGAGGGGGTCGTCGCGGCCCGGTGCGAGCACGAGGTCGCAGCCGTCGAGCCCGGCGAGGCCGTGCGTGGCCGCGACGTCACCGAACGGCGACGTGGCCGTCCGCACCCGGCCGGCGCTGCACAGCCGCACGGTGAACGGGCCGATGCCGCTGTCGGTCCGGTCCTGGCCCCAGACCTCGCCGATCACCGCGAGGTCGAACACCCGGGTGCCCGGCAGCAGGAGGACGCCGATGGTGCGCATGGCAGGAAAGTACCGCATCGCGCGTCTTCTGCCACTCCCCTCGCGCACCGCACCCCCGCGAGACTCGACGGCATGACCGAAACGGCACTCATCCTGATCGACGTCCAGCGCGGGTTCGACGACCCGGAGCTCTGGGGCCCGCGCAACAACCCGGGCGCCGAAGCGAACATGAAGGCCCTGCTCGACGCGTGGCAGGAGCGGCGGCTCCCGGTGGTCCTGGTGCACCACGATTCGCCGAAGCCCGGCTCGCCGCTGCGTCCCGGCCAGCCGGGCAACGACTTCAAGCCCGAACTCGACGGCGCCCGGCCGGACCTCGTGTTCGGCAAGAAGGTCAACTCGGCGTTCCTCGGCGACGTCGACCTCGACGCGTGGCTGCGCAAGCGCGGCATCACGAGCTTCGTCGTGGCCGGCATCCAGACGAACTTCTGCTGCGAAACCACCGCGCGGATGGGTGGGAACCTCGGCTACGACGTCACTTTCGCGCTCGACGCCACGTTCACCTTCGACCTCCCGGGCGTGCCCGCGGACGAGCTCTCCCGCGTCACGGCGGCGAACCTGGCGAACCAGTTCGCCACCGTGAAGTCCACAAAGGACGTACTGGCCGAGCTCAGCTGAGGCCGTGCCGCTCGCGGATCAGGCTGACAATGCCGTCCATGATCCCGGTGAGCTCGTAGTCCTTGGGCGTGAACACCCGGGCGATGCCGCGTTCGGTGAGCAGCGCGGCATCGTCGGGCGGGATGATGCCGCCGACGATCACCGGCACGTCGCCCGCCCCCGCGGCGCGCAGGCCGTCGACGACGTGCGGGACGACCTCGAGGTGCGAGCCGGAGAGCACGGAGAGCCCGACGACGTGCACGCCTTCCTGCACCGCGGCCGCGACGATCTGCTCGGGTGTCAGCCGGATGCCCTGGTAGACGACCTCGAAGCCGACGTCGCGCGCCCGGACGGCGACCTGCTCGGCGCCGTTGGAGTGCCCGTCGAGGCCCGGCTTGCCGACCAGGATCCGCAGCCGCTCGCCCAGCTCCGCCTCGGTTTCCCGGACCCGCGTGCGCACCCGCTCCAGCTCGGGGTCCCCGGCTCCGGCGACCGCGGAGGCGGAAACGCCGGTGGGCGCCCGGTATTCACCGAACACCTCGCGCAGCGCGCCGGCCCACTCGCCGGTGGTCACGCCGGCCCGTGCACAGTCCACAGTGGCCTCGAACAGGTTTTCCGTGGTCTGCGCGCGTTCCTTCAGCGCGGCCAGCGACCGTTCGACGGCCTCGTTGTCGCGCTGGGTGCGCCACTCTTCGATCGCGGTGACGGCGGCCTTCTCGACGGCGGGGTCGATCGTCTCGATCGCCTTCGCGCCTTCGGCCTGCAGCGGCGACGGCTCGGTCGTGCCGAACCTGTTGACCCCGACCAGGATCCGCTCGCCGTTCTCCATCTCGCGGCGGTACTCGGCCAGCGACGCGACCAGCTGCGACTTCATGTAGCCGCTCTCGACCGCGGCGACGGCGCCGCCGAGGTCCTGCACGCGGGCGATCTCCTCGCGGGCGCCGGCCATGATCTCGTCGACCTTGGCCTGGATGACGTGCGAGCCGTCGAAGATGTCCTCGTACTCCAGCAGGTCGGTCTCGAAGGCGAGCACCTGCTGCATCCGCAGCGCCCACTGCTGGTCCCACGGCCGCGGCAGGCCGAGGGCTTCGTTCCACGCGGGCAACTGGATGGCGCGGGCGCGGGCGCCGCGGGAAAGCGACACCGCGAGCATCTCCAGCACGATCCGCTGGACGTTGTTCTCCGGCTGGGCCTCGGTCAGCCCGAGCGAGTTGACCTGCACGCCGTAGCGCAGCCGGCGGGCCTTGGGATCCGTTACGCCGTAACGGTCGCGCGTGAGCTCGTCCCAGAGCGCGGTGAACGCGCGCATCTTGGACATCTCCTCGACGAACCGGACGCCGGCGTTGACGAAGAAGGAGATCCGCGCGACGACCTTCGCCATGTCGGCCGCGTCGACCTGCCCCGAGTCGCGGACGGCGTCGAGGACGGCGATCGCGGTGCACAGCGCGTAGGCGACTTCCTGCGTCGGCGTCGCCCCGGCTTCCTGCAGGTGGTAGCTGCAGATGTTGATCGGGTTCCACTTGGGGACGTGGTGCACGGTCCAGGCGATCACGTCGGTGATCAGCCGCAGGCTCGGCCCGGGCGGGAAGATGTAGGTCCCGCGGGACAGGTACTCCTTGATGATGTCGTTCTGCGTGGTGCCGGCGAGCTTCGCGAGCACCTCGTCGACGTCGCGCCCCTCGGCCTCGGCCTGCTCGCGCGCCACGGAGACGTACAGCGCGAGCAGCCACATGGCCGGCGCGTTGATGGTCATCGACGTGTTCGCTTCGGCGAGCGGGATGCCGTCGAAGAGCCGCCGCATGTCGCCGAGGTGCGACACCGGGACGCCGACCTTGCCGACCTCACCGCGGGAGAGCTGGTGGTCCGGGTCGTAGCCGGTCTGGGTGGGCAGGTCGAAGGCCACCGAAAGGCCGGTCTGCCCCTTCGCGAGGTTGCGCCGGTAGAGCTCGTTCGACGCGGCGGCGGAGGAGTGCCCCGCGTACGTGCGCATCACCCAGGGGCGATCCCGCTCGTTGTCGGATGGGTACGGCACTGGGCACCTCCGGCGGTGGACGTTTCGTCGAGTGTACCGACCGGTAACTTATGGTGGCAGTGCAATGGGACACGTCCGGGTGACGTCAACCGGCCGCCTGCTCGTGCACGATCAGGTCGCGCAACCCGTCGACGTCCGGCACGTCGAACAGCTCGATCGGGGCCGGTTGCCCCTTCTTCGGCAGGGAATATCCGAGCAGGTACACGGACCCGTCCCGCCTCGTGAGCGTGAGCCGGCCGCCGCCGCCCTGGTCGCGCCGGACGACCGGCGGCTCCAGGTCATTCAGGTACTCGCACGTGCGGATGCGGCCCGAAACGCGGTCGGCCACCACGACCCGCTGGTCGGTCACCGCGTACACCGCGCGGCGCGTCGTGCGGAGCCGCCAGAGCACCGGCGCCCAGACGACGGCGAGCCCGATGCTCCCGAAGGTCACGGCCGCCCCGGGGGCCGGCAGCCCGATGGCGACGGCGAACCCCGACACCATGACCGAGCCGAAGACGAGGCGGTACCACTCGAGCCCGGTCGGGGCGATCCGCCGCGGCCGTCCCGACCACAGCAGCCGCTCACCCGGTTCCAGGGCGATCAGCGGTTCGTCCACGGCAACCTCCTCGGTTGCCGGGCTGACGCACCGGGAGGCCGCGCGGGTTGCCCCGATCAGGCAGCCGGGCTGTCGGCTTCCGGCGGGGCCTGGCGGGCGTGGGCTTCGTCGATCGCCTTGGTGAGCAGGTCGCGGACGCGCTTGGGCTCGCCGATCCCGATCAGCGTCACGGTTCCCGCGCCGCCGAAGGTGATGGTCCCGGTGCGGGACGGGCCCGCCTTGAGCATCGGGGCCGGCAGTCCGGCCAGCTCGCTGGAGCGTTCTTTCTGCCGGAACAGCCCCGAGCGCGCGATGATCCGGCTGTCGGTGACGGCGTAGGTGGTGCGCCCGAGCGCGAGGTACCGGACGATCGACCGGCCGACGGCACCGTAGAGACCGATCACGAGCGCAACAACGACCGCGGCCATGGTGAGACCGCTGGGTTCGCGGGTGAGCAGCAGCCAGAGAGCGGCGGCGGCGAGGAGAAGCCCGACCGGGGCAACCACCCCATCCGCGGCGACGTAGAGCGGGCGCTGGACCGGCTCCCCCGCCCAGAGCACGCGTTCACCGGGCAACAGCTCGATTTCCCCTGCTGACATGGCCGAACACTACTCTGCCGGAGGTGCTTCCGCCGAGTCCCGCACGCGCTGGATGCGGTCGTGCACCCTGTGTGCGCGGCCGATCGCGGGCCGCTGCCCCGCCGACCCCAACGGCACGCGGACACCCGGACCGGCCCCCCGCCCAGGCCTCCCCATGACCTCCTGTCCAAGCCAGCGGAAGGCCGGCTTGCGCGAGTTGTGGACTGTGTGACCGAAATCCGCGAGACCCGCCCCTGCCCCGTCGATTAGCGTGGGGAGCCGTGACGTGGAGTGCGTACGGGAGTTACCTGGTCATCGTGGTCCTGATCGTCCTCGCGCCGGGGCCGGACACGATGGTGATGCTCAAGAACGCGCTGTCCGGCGGGTTCCGGGGCGGGCTGCTCGCGTCGGTGGGCATCTTCGCCGGCAACGCCGTTCAGGGCAGCGCTGCGGCGCTGGGGCTCGGCGTCCTCATCGCGCGGTCGCAGCCGGTGTTTCTCGCGCTCAAGTGGGCCGGCGCCGCCTACCTCGTCTTCCTCGGGTTCCAGGCGCTGCGGGGCGCCTTCCGCGGCAACTACCACGCCGTCGACGAGGGCCGGCGGCAGCGAGGCGGGGGCTTCCGGCGGTTCCGCGAGGGCTTCCTCTCCAACATCACCAACCCGAAGGTGCTGGTGCTGTACCTGTCCGTCCTCCCCCAGTTCCTCGACCCGGTCCGCACCACGACGTGGGACGCGCTCGCCCTCGCCTACACCGTTGCCGTGCTGGGCATGCTGTGGTTGCTGGTGCTGCTGGTGTTCGTGCACCGCGTGCGGGCGTGGCTGGAGCGCCGCCGGGTGCGCCGGGCGCTGGACGGCGTCACCGGTACCGCCCTGCTCGGCTTCGGCGCCGCCCTCGCCCTGGAGGCCTGATGACCTGGCACACCTACGCGGCTTTCGCCGGGATGATGGCCTTCCTGGCGATGATGCCGGGCCCGGACACCATGGTCGTGCTGAAGAACGCCCTGACCGGCGGCGCGCGCGGCGGCGGCTGGGCGTGCGCCGGGATCACCATCGCGAACTTCCTCCAGGGGACGGCGGCAGCCTTCGGGCTGGGCGCGGTGATCACCCGCTACCAGCCGGTGTTCGAGACGGTGAAGTGGCTCGGCGCGGCCTACCTGGTCTTCCTCGGCATCCAGGCCCTCCGCGGCGCTTGGCGCGGGAACTACGCCGCCCTCGACGACGTCCGGAAAGCCCGCGCCTCCCGCGGACGCCGGTTCCGCGAAGGGTTCCTGTCCAACATCACCAATCCGAAGGTGATCGTGCTGTACCTGTCGGTGCTGCCGCAGTTCCTGACGCCGGGAGTCACCGACCAGGGCGATGCGCTGCTGCTGGCGTACACGGTCGCGGCCCTGGGCGTGGTGTGGCAGGTGGTGCTGTTGTTCTTCGTGCACCGGGTGCGGGGCTGGTTGCAGCAGCGCAAGGTCCGCCGGGCGATGGACGGCGCGACGGGCGCCGCGCTGGTCGGGTTCGGCGCGGCGCTCGCCCTCGAAGGCTAGAGCGTCCGGTCCAGCCAGTCGTAGATGCGGCCCGCCGCCAGGCGCTGGGCGCCGACGTGGCAGTGCGCGTCCGCGCCCTCCTCCGCCGTGAACGTCAGCAGCGTCTTCGGTGCCTCCAAGTGCGCGTACAGCCGCCTCGGCTCGGTCTCCTGGTCGCCGCCGAAGAACAGGTCGTCCGCCGCTTCGCAGACCAGTACCGGGCACTCGATCTTCTCCGCGATGCCGCCCTCCAGCGTGTACTCCAGGTACTTCGCGATGAACTCGCGGTCGGTCGCCGCGCCCAGGACGTACCGGCCGTGGTCGCACGCCCAGCGCAGCGTCGGGCTCGCCTCGCGGCCCGCCGCGAGCAGCGCGTCGAACTCCTCGTCCGCCGCGGCCTGGGCCCGGCGCACGATCTCCTCGCGCGACCAGGGCAGCAGGCCCGTCACCGCCGCGCCCGCGTCGTACACACCGTCCACCGCGACCACGGCCGCCAGCCGGTGTTCGAACGCCGCCGCGCGCGGGGCCAGCTCGCCGCCCAGGCTCACCCCCAGCAGCGCGATGCGTTCCGGGTCGACTCCGTCGAGGGCCAGGGCGAAGTCCACCACCGGCGTCACCACGTGCTCCCAGTCCGGGCGGAACACGAGCTTCTCGTGCCGGATCGCGCTCGGCTGGCCCGGGCCGTCGAACGTCAGGACGTGGTAACCGTGCGCGGCGCCCGCCGCCGCGCCCATGAAGTGGCATTCCTCGGCGCTGCCGTCGAAGCCGTTGTGCATGATCAGCAACGGCTTCGGCCCGGCCCCCGGCGCGCGGTAGAAGTACCCGCGCAGAACCGTGCCCTCGTACGGGATTTCGACCGGCTCGGCCACCTCCGCGCGGCGGAAGCACTCGACGCTGCGATCGTAGGCCGCCGCGATGCGCGGGTCCGCCGGGTCTCCGTGGAGGAAGAACTCCGCGGAGAAGTAGTACGTCGACGCGCGCAGCAGCAGGTCGCGCGCGGTGACCGGGCCGGCGTCGGCCGCTTCGGCGTACAGGCGATCGGCCAGCGCGCGGTAGGCGTCGTGCCAGCTGTCGTAGTCGCCCGGCGTCACGGTCGACGCCGCCGCGAGGACCTCGCCGAAGTCCGAGCCGCCGTAGGCCGCGTGGCCGAACAGGCGGAGGGTCTCGAACCAGAACTGCCGGTCTTCTTCGAACATCAGCTGCTTCATCGGATTTCCTCCTGCACAAAGGTTTCGAACGAACGGGCCGGCCGCCCGGTGACCTGCTCGACGGCCGGGGTGACGCGGTCTTCGGCGCCGCGCCGGATGTCCTCGTCCAGGGCGGCCAGCACGCGGGCGAACTCGGCGGGGATCCCGGACGACGTCAGCGAAGCCGCGAAGGCCCCGGTGCCGACCGCGCGGTGCCGCACCGGACGGCCGAGGCGCGCGGACACGATCGCCGCCGCTTCGGCGTAGCTCAACGCGGCCGGTCCGGTCAGGACGTGGTCGGTGTTGTGCGGTACCGGATCGGTCAGCGCGCGGACGGCGACCGCCGCGATGTCGCCGGCGTCGACGAACGCGACCCGGGCGTCGCCGGTGGCCGTGACGATCTCGCCGTCCTGCACCCCCTGGGCCACCAGGTGCTCGCCGGTGAAGTTCTGCATGAACCAGGACGGCTTCAGCACGGCCCACTCCGGTGCCGTGCGCACCAGCCGCTGCAGGTCGCCGAGGCCCGGGGTGTCCTGCGTGACCGCCGAAGAGCTGAGCAGGACGACCCGCCGGACACCCGCCGCCAGCGCGTCGTCCAGGAAGGGCGCCACCAGGCCGGCCGGCGAAGCCTCACCGATCGGCGCCAGGAGGTAGACCGCGGAGACTCCGCGCAGCGCCTCGGCGTGGGTCGACCGATCCGCCCAGTCGAACCGGACCTGCCCGGCCTCGCCCGGCTTCCGCGTGGCCGCCCGGGCCGCGAATCCCCCGGCACGCAGGCCGGCGACGACCCGGCGGCCGGTCGTGCCGGTGCCGCCGAGGACCAGGACGTCAGCCACCGAACGCCGCCGTCAGTTCGTCGGCGCCGCCGAGGATCTCTGCGGCGGCGAGCGGGCTCCAGTAGTCGCGGTAGTGGCGGATGAGACCGTCCGCAACGGTGATCACGGCGATGTACGACAGCTCGTACGGCTTCTGCGTCGCCACCACGACTCCGGCAACGGTGAATTCGGCGACGACCACGGCCGGGTCGGTCGTTTCGTGCACGGTCTTCGCGGTGACCTCGCGGATGTCCAGCAGGTTCGGGTAGTCGCGCAGGTACTCGCGGATCGCCTCGCGCCCTTCGACGCGCTTCGGGTAGCCCGGACCGGCGAACGGGAACTCGAGGACGCCGTCCTCGGCCCAGAGCCCGGCGAACCCGGCCATGTCGTGCTTCAGCAGCAGATCGAGTGCGTGCTCGACGAAGTCGCGCATCGCAGCCTCCTTCGACGTTCGGACGAGACGGTACCGTCCCGACGTCAACCACGATAGACGGAACGGTACCGTCTCGTCCACCCGTTAGACTGCGATCCATGGCACGCACCCCGACCGGCGCCGCGGTCCTCCAGCACCAAGTCACGTCGGCGATCACCGACGCCGTCCTGAACGAGCTCGCCGAGCAGGGCTACGGCCGGCTGTCGATGGAGGCCGTCGCCAAGCGCGCCGGCGTCGGCAAGAGCGCGCTCTACCGGCGATGGCGGTCGAAGGACGAGATGATCGCCGCGGTCGTCACGGAGTTCAGCGTGACGCGGGCGGCGGAGGCGGACACCGGCTCACTGCGCGGCGACCTCCGCGAAACGATGCAGGCCCTGATCGACTGGCTGACCCACCCGCTGTTCTCGCGGATCCTGCCCGACCTGGTCGCGGAGGACGCGCGGAACCCGGAGCGCGGCCGCCGCACGCGCGAGAACATCGGCGGGCCGCGGCGCGAGGTCGGCGAGGCGATGCTGCGCCGGGCCATCGCGCGCGGCGAACTACCCGGGGACCTCGACATGGAGATGGCGCTGGACGTCCTGGCCGCGCCGATCTATTGGCGCCTGGTCGTCCGGCAGGCCGAGGCGGAGCCGAACTATGTGGACCGGCTCGTGGAGTACGCCCTGCGCGCACTGGGCGCGCAGGGCGGCTGATTCAGCTCCGGTCCGGCTCGCCCGCGACGCGCTTGATGTTCGCGCCCAGGCGGTTCAGGTTCTCGACGAAGTGCGGGTAGCCGCGGTCGATGTGGAAGACGTCCCAGACCTCGGTGACGCCGTCCGCGCACAGGCCCGCCAGCACCAGCCCGGCGCCCGCGCGGATGTCCGACGCCCAGACCGGCGCGCTCGAGAGCTTCTCGACGCCGCGGACCACCGCGTGGTGGCCGTCCGTGCGGGCGTCACCGGACAGCCGCACCATCTCCTCGATGAACCGGAAGCGCGCCTCGTAGACGTTCTCCGTGATCATCGACGTGCCTTCCGACACCGCCGACAGCGCCACCGCGAACGGCTGCAGGTCGGTCGCGAAGCCGGGGTACGGCAGCGTCACCCAGTCGACCGCCTTCGGGCGCTCCGGCTGGACCACGCGGAAACCCTTGTCGCCGAACGTCTCGACGTCCGCGCCGGCCAGCTGCAGCTTGTTCAGCACCAGGTCGAGGTGGTGCGGGTTGACCCCGCGGACGGTGATGTCGCCGCGGGTCATCGAGGCGGCGAACGCCCAGGTCGCGCCCACGATCCGGTCGCCGATCACGCTGTGCGTCGTCGGGTGCAGCTGCTCCACGCCGTGCACGGTCAGCGTCGACGTCCCGGCGCCTTCGATCTTCGCGCCCATCTCGGTCAGCATCGTGCAGATGTCGACGATCTCCGGCTCGCGCGCGCAGTTGTCGATGACCGTGGTGCCCTCGGCCAGCACGGCCGCCATCAGGATGTTCTCGGTCGCGCCGACGCTCGGGAAGTCCAGCCAGATCTGCGCGCCGACCAGCGTCTCGGCCTTCGCGACGACGCAGCCGTGCTCGATCGTGCTCGTCGCGCCCAGCTTGCGCAGGCCGTTCTGGTGCATGTCCAGCGGCCGCGAACCGATCGCGTCCCCACCCGGCAGCGCCACGACGGCCTGCTTCAGCCGGCCGACCAGCGGCCCCAGCACGCAGACGGACGCACGCAGCTTGCCCATCGCCGCCGAGTCGGCGCGGTGCGACAGCTCGGCCGGCGTCGTGATGGTGGCCGTGTCGCCCTCGATGACGACCTCGCAGCCGACGCTCCGCAGCACGTCGCCCATCAGCGGGACGTCGAGGATCTGCGGGCAGTTCGTGATGGTCGTGGTCCCCTCCGCGAGGAGGGCGGCGGCCATCAGCTTCAGCACGCTGTTCTTGGCGCCGACCACGTCGACCTCGCCGACCAGCCGGGCTCCGCCATGCACGTCGAAGTGCTCGCTCATGGCCGCCAATCATGCCCTCTCGCCCGGATTCGGCCCGGGCGGGGGCCGCTATGGTGGGTTCATGGTCGTTCGCATCAACCGCGTGTACACCAAGGTCGGCGACAACGGCACGACCGCGCTCGGCGACGGCTCCCGCGTGCCGAAGACGTCACCGCGGCTGGGCGCGTACGCGGACACCGACGAGACGAACTCGGTGCTGGGCCTGGCGATCGCGGTCGGCGCGCTGCCCGCCGAAGTGACGGACGTGCTGCGTGCGGTCCAGAACGATCTGTTCGACGTCGGCGCGGACCTCTGCCTGCCGATCTCGGACGACCCGCCGTACCCGCCGCTGCGGATCACCGAGAAGTACGTCGAGCGGCTCGAAGGCTGGTGCGACGAGTTCAACGAGCGCCTGCCGAAGCTGACGTCGTTCATCCTGCCGGGCGGCACGCCGGGAGCCGCGTTCCTGCACCAGGCGCGCACGGTGGCCCGCCGGGCGGAGCGGTCGGCCTGGGCCCTGCACGAGGCGGAGCCCGAGGCTACCAACCCGATCGCGGTGAAGTACCTGAACCGGCTGTCGGACCTGCTGTTCATCCTGGCCCGGCTGGCCAACCCCGAGGGTGACGTGCTGTGGCAGCCGGGCGGGCAGCCCCAGTAGGTCTCGGCCCACCTTGTCGTGAGTGGTAAGGCGGGTTCTAACCCGCCTTACCACTCACGAGGCCCACTGCTCACGCAAGTCGGCGAGCGCCTGGTGGAAGCCGGGGAACGTCTTCTTCACGCAGTCCGGATCATCCAGGGTGATGCCGTCGGTCAGCAAGCCCGTGATGCTGAACGCCATCGCGATGCGGTGGTCGCGACGGCACGCCACCAGCGTGCCCGTCGGCTGTCCCGGCTGGATCTCGATCCAGTCGCGGCCCGTCTCGACCTGGATACCGAGAGCGCGCAGGTTCTCCTCGCACGCGTCGAGGCGGTCGCACTCCTTGATGCGCGTGTTGTAGACGTCCTCGATGCGCACCGGGCCGGACGCGAACGGGGCGATCGCCGCCAGGGTCGGGACGGTGTCCGAGATGTCACGCATGTTCACCGTGATGCCGCGCAGGCCGTCCGACGGGCCCGCGACCGTCACCGAGTCCGGCGCCAGGTCGACGTGGGCGCCCATCTCCCGCAGCACGTCGGCGAACTTCACGTCGCCCTGGAGGGCGTCCGAGCCGAGGCCCGGGATGGTCACCGTGCGGCCGGTGACCGCCGCCGCGGCGAGGAAGTAGCTGGCCGTCGATGCGTCCGGCTCCACCGGGTACTCGCACGCGCGGTACGGCTGCGCCGGCGCCACGAACGTCCGGCCCTCACGGCGGACGTCGACGCCGAAGCGGCGCATCATCTCCAGCGTGATCTCGACGTACGGCACCGACACGAGGTCGGTCACCGTGATCCGCAGTCCCTCCGCGGTCAGCGGCCCGACCAGTAGCAACGCCGTCAGGAACTGCGACGACAGGCCCGCGTCGAGGGTCAGCTCCCCGCCCTTGATGCCGTTCGCGCGGACCGTCAGCGGGTGGTGGCCCGGCTCGCCACGGAATTCGAGGTCGACACCCAGCTCCTGCAGGGCGTCGGTCAGCGGCCCGAGCGGGCGGCGGCGCATCTGGTCGGACGCGTCGAAGCGGAACGTCCCGGTGCCGGCCGCGGCCAGCGCGGGCAGGAACCGGGCCGTCGTGGCGCCGTCCCGGCAGAAGACGTCGGCTTCGGTGACCCCCGGACCCGACGGCCGGCCCTCGATGGTCCACGCGTCCGCCTGCCGGTCGACGCGGTAGCCGAGCTTCGCCAGGCCCTCGGCGAAGCCCTCGGTGTCGTCCGAGTGCAGCGGACGGCCGAGCGTCGTGGTGCCGTGCGCGGCCGCGGCCAGGAACAGGCCACGGGCGGTGACGGACTTGGAGCCGGGGATCTCGACGAGGGTCACACCCCGAGTTTAGTGCGGTGAGATTTCGGCCATCGGGCCCCAGTCGGAGGCGTCCTGGACGTTGATGATCTGCGGGTTGTCGCTGAGGTACGCACCCAGGTTCTCGACCGCCCACTTGAAGTGGTCGGAGCCGACGTGCGCGACGGCCGCATCCTGGCCGTCGAAGCCCTCGACCAGCACGTACGTGTTCTTGTCCTCGAGGCTGCGGGACCATTCGAAGAACCGGTTGCCGGCCTCCGCGCGGGTGTTCGCGGTGTAGTCCGCGACGATCTCCGGCCAGTTTTCCGCGTGCTCCGCTTTGACCGGGAACTTGACCACGATGAGAATCATGCGCTCAACCGTAGGCGAAAGCAGCGGCCGCGGCTGTCTCGGAATGAGACAGCCTCAGGAGGCGCGCGGGAGACGTCGTCCGGGCGGGGCGGACTCGAGCCAGGAGAGGAAACCCGTCAGCGCGCCCGGCCCCATCGCGATCTCGATCGCTTCCTGGGTTTCCGACTCGCAGCGCAGCACCGTCGAGCCCTCGGGCACGGCATAGGCCTCGGTGCCGGACGGGTCGCGGCGGTCGGCGATCTGCATGCTTTCGCGCTGGAAGACGCGGTCCGCGCCGGTGCGCAGGCTCCACACCCGGTACCAGACGAACTCGTCGCCCTCGTAGCGGCCCAGCCCCAGGTGCCAGCTGGACCGCGGGTTGTCCGGACGCCACCGCAGCGCGACGCTCACGCCACCGCCGCGGCGCATCCGGATCCACCGCTGGCCGTACCAGGCGGCCAGCACCGCGAGCACGATCAGGAGCCCGACTACGACCACGGTGATCTTCACGGCCCGGCTCCTGCCCGTCTCGCGCTCAGGCCGACTGACCCGCTGCGCGGAGCTGGGCCGAAGCCCTCGCCCGCTCGGTCTCGTCGTCCCCGGTCAGGGCCGCCTTGGCCGCCTCGACGTCGATCTCGTCGGAGAGCTCGGCGCTCTCGGCGAGGATGCTCACCCCGGTGCCGGTCACGGAGAGGAAGCCACCGTGCACGGCCGCGCAGACCGTCTCACCGTCGGTGGTCGTCACCTTGACCACGCCACCCTCGACCAGCTGCCCGAGCACGGGTTCGTGACCGGCCATGATGCCGATCTCACCCTCGGTGGTCTGGGCCACCACGAAAGTGGCAGTACCCGACCAGAGACGGCGCTCGACGGCCACCAGCTCCACGGACATCTCAGCCACGTGCACTCCTTAACTCGGGGTGTTGCCACCGAGTGTAATAGGTCTGTCTCCCGTTACGAGAACGGCGGGGGCCCGAGTCCACAATGGACACAGCCCCCGCCGAGCTCACGAGCTCACTTCTTGGTGATTTCCTTGTACTTCTTCTCGAGGTCCTCGAGGCCACCGATACCCAGGAACGCCTGCTCCGGGTAGTGGTCGAAGTCACCCTTGGTGATGCGGTCGAACGACTCGATGGTCTCCGACAGCGGCACCGTCGAGCCCGGGATCTGCGTGAACGCCTCGGCGACCAGCATGTTCTGCGACAGGAACCGCTCGATGCGGCGCGCGCGCTGAACGGTCAGCTTGTCCTCTTCCGAGAGTTCGTCCATACCGAGGATCGCGATGATGTCCTGCAGCTCCTTGTACTTCTGCAGGATCCGGATGACCTCGGAGGCGACGCGGTAGTGGTCCTCACCGACGATGGCCGGGTCGAGGATCGTCGACGTCGACGCCAGCGGGTCCACCGCCGGGAAGATGCCCTTCTGGAACACCGAACGGGAAAGCTCGGTGGTGGCGTCCAGGTGAGCGAACGTCGCGGCCGGGGCCGGGTCGGTGTAGTCGTCCGCGGGGACGTAGATCGCCTGCATCGAGGTGATCGACCGGCCACGGGTCGAGGTGATCCGCTCCTGCAGCTGCCCCATCTCGTCGGCCAGCGTCGGCTGGTAACCCACGGCGGACGGCATGCGGCCCAGCAGGGTCGACACCTCCGAGCCGGCCTGGGTGAACCGGAAGATGTTGTCGATGAACAGCAGCACGTCCTGGTTCTGGACGTCGCGGAAGTACTCCGCCATGGTCAGCGCGGACAGCGCGACCCGCATGCGGGTGCCCGGCGGCTCGTCCATCTGGCCGAAGATGAGGGCGGTGTCGTTGATGACGCCGTCCTCGGACATCTCCAGGAAGAGGTCGTTGCCCTCACGGGTGCGCTCGCCGACGCCGGCGAACACCGAGGTGCCACCGAAGTTCCGGGCGACGCGGGTGATCATCTCCTTGATGAGCACCGTCTTGCCGACGCCGGCCCCGCCGAACAGGCCGATCTTGCCACCCTGGACGTACGGGGTGAGCAGGTCGACGACCTTGAGGCCGGTCTCCAGCATCTCGGTCTTGCCCTCGAGCTGGTCGAAGGACGGGGCGCTGCGGTGGATGCCCCAGCGCTCGAGGTCCTCGCCGTAGCCGGGCTCGTCGAGGCACTCGCCGAGGGCGTTGTAGACGTGGCCCTTGACCTTGTCGCCGACCGGGACCGTGATCGGGCCGCCGGTGTCGGTGACCTCGGCGCCGCGCACCAGGCCGTCCTGCGGCTGCAGGGAGATGGTGCGGACGAGGTTGTCACCCAGGTGGCTGGCGACCTCGAGGGTCACCGTCTTGCGCAGCTGCTCGAACTCGATCTCGACCTTGAGCGCGTTGAACTGGTCGGGCACGGAACCGCGCGGGAACTCGACGTCGACGACCGGACCGGTCACCGACACGATGCGCCCCTTGGCGCGCGGGGCTTCAGTACTGGTCATCAATCATCACTTCCTGCTGCGGTGAGCGCGTTCGCGCCACCGACGATTTCGGAGATCTCCTGGGTGATCTGCGCCTGGCGGGCCTGGTTCATCTCCCGCGTCAGGTTGCCGACCAGCTCGTTCGCGTTGTCCGACGCGGCCTTCATCGCCGTCCGGCGGGCGGCCAGCTCGGACGCCGCGGACTCGAGGAGGGCCGCGTAGAGCCGCGTGTTGATGTACTTCGGCAGGAGGGCGTCCAGCAGCTTGTCGGCGCTCGGCTCGAACTCGTAGCTGGGGAGCAGCCCGGCGGGCTTCTCCTCTTCTCCCTCGGAGTACTCGACCTCGAGCGGCGCGACGCGCTTGGCGGTCGGCCGCTGGGTCAGCATCGACACGAACTCGGTGTAGACGATGTGGATCTCGTCGACACCCGTGATGCCGTCGGTGTTGCCGTGCTCGTCGTCGACGCCCCGCATGAACGACTCGACCAGGGCGTCGCCGGCCGCGACCGCGTTCGCGTAGCCCGGCTGGTCGGAGAAGCCCGTCCAGCCGTCCACGACCTCGCGGCCCCGGAACCGGTAGTAGTTCAGCCCCTTGTTGCCGGTGACGTAGACCTGCGGCTCCTTGCCCTCCTCGCGGAGGAGGGCGAGCAGCTCTTCGGTCGCGCGCAGCACGTTGGAGTTGTACCCACCGCACTGGCCCTTGTCACTGGTCACGACCAGGACGGCGGCCCGCTTCGGGTTCGGGCGCTCGACCAGCATGGGGTGGTCGAGCGTGGTGGCCGCGCCGGCCAGCGCCGAGAGCACCTTGGTGATCTCGTCCGCGTACGGCCGGGAAGCGGCGACCCGAGCCCGCGCCTTGGTGATGCGCGCGGTGGCGATGAGCTCCATCGCCTTGGTGATCTTGCCGATCGACTTGGTCGCCTTGATGCGCGACCGGAGTTCCCGGAGTTGTGCGGCCATGAGCTACCAGCTCACTTCTTCGGGGCGGGCTTGTTGACCTTGACGGTCTCCTGCCCGACCTTGTCGGCTTCCATGGCGTCCGCGTTCTCCTCGAGCGGCTTGCCCTCGGAGGTGGTGAACTCCTTCTTGAACTCGTTCACCGCTTCGACGACGGCCTCGCGGGTCTCCTGCGGGAACTTGCCCGACTCGCGGATGCCCTTGATCAGGTCGGCGTGCTTGCGGCGGGCCGAGTCGATGAACTCGTGGTTGAAGCGGCGGACGTCCTCGGTCGGGACCGAGTCGTAGTGGCCGTTCGTGCCCAGGTACACCGTGAGGACCTGCTCCTCGACCGGGATCGGCGAGTACTGCGGCTGCTTGAGCACCTCGTACAGCCGGGCACCACGCTCGAGCTGCGCCTTCGACGCGTCGTCGAGGTCGGAGGCGAAGGCCGCGAAGGCCTCCAGCTCGCGGTACTGCGACAGGTCGATCCGGAGCGAGCCCGCGACGTCCTTCATCGCCTTGACCTGCGCGGCACCACCCACGCGGGACACCGAGATACCCACGTCGATGGCCGGGCGCTGGCCGGCGTTGAACAGGTCCGACTGGAAGAAGCACTGGCCGTCGGTGATCGAGATGACGTTGGTCGGGATGTAGGCCGACACGTCGTTCGCCTTGGTCTCGATGATCGGGAGACCGGTCAGCGAGCCGGCGCCCAGCTCGTCCGACAGCTTCGCGCAGCGCTCCAGCAGGCGGGAGTGCAAGTAGAAGACGTCGCCGGGGAACGCCTCGCGGCCCGGCGGGCGGCGCAGCAGCAGCGAGATCGCGCGGTAGGCGTCGGCCTGCTTGGTCAGGTCGTCGAACACGATCAGGACGTGCTTGCCCTCGTACATCCAGTGCTGGCCGATGGCCGAGCCGGTGTACGGCGCGATCCACTTGAAGCCGGCCGAGTCGGACGCGGGGGCCGCGACGATGGTGGTGTACTCCAGCGCGCCGGCGTCCTCGAGGGACTTCTTCACGGCGGCGATCGTGGAGCCCTTCTGGCCGACCGCGACGTAGATGCAGCGGACCTGCTTCTGCGGGTCGCCGGTCTCCCAGTTGGCCTTCTGGTTGATGATCGTGTCCACGGCGACGGCGGTCTTGCCCGTCTTGCGGTCACCGATGATCAGCTGGCGCTGGCCGCGGCCGATCGGCGTCATCGCGTCGATGGCGGTGATGCCGGTCTGCAGCGGCTCCGACACCGGCTGGCGCTCGACCACCGAGGCGGCCTTCAGCTCCAGGGCGCGGCGGTCGGTGGTCTCGATGTCGCCGAGGCCGTCGATCGCCTGGCCCAGCGGGTTGACGACGCGGCCGAGGTAGCCGTCGCCGACCGGCACCGACAGGACCTGGCCGGTGCGCTTGACCTGCTGGCCCTCTTCGATGCTTTCGAAGTCACCGAGGATCGCGGCACCGATGGAGCGCGCGTCCAGGTTCAGGGCGACGCCCAGGACGCCGCCGGGGAACTCGAGCAGCTCGTTGGCCATGGCCGAGGGCAGACCCTCGACGTGGGCGATGCCGTCACCGGCGTCCACCACGGTGCCAACTTCTTCCCGGCTCACGTCCGGGGCGTAACTCGAGACGTAGTTCTCGATCGCGCTACGGATCTCATCCGAGGAGATCGTCAGCTCGGCCATGTCTTTCCCGCTCTCGCTTCGTTCTTGCCAGTATGCAAAGTCTTGTGTGACCTGGGGCTATGCCCGGGCCAGCCGCCTGCGCAACGCCGCGAGCTGCCCCGCCGCACTCCCGTCGATGACCTCGTCGCCGACGCGGACGACGAGGCCGCCGCCGAGCCGGGGGTCGATCTCGACGTGCAGCGCGATCGGCCGCCCGTAGAGGGCGTCGAGCTTCGCGCCCAGCTGGGCGGTCTGCTCGTCCGACAGGGCGTTCGCGCTGGTCACGTAGGCCACCGAGCGCTCGCGCCGCTCCGCGGCCAGCTTGACCAGCTTGTCGAGCCCGATGCCGACGCCGCGGCCCTTGGCCCGGCGCACGACCTGCTCGACGAGGGTCTCGGTGACCACGTCCACCTTGTCGGCGAACAGCCCGCGCACCAGGGTGCGCTTCGCGTCGGCGGAACCGGTCAGGTCCGACAGCGCCTTCTCGAGCTCGGGGTGGTTGGCCACGACCCGCGAGACCTGGAAGAGCTGGGATTCGACGGTGTCGACGTTCCCGGTCTTCTCCGCCGCGGTGAGCAGGGCCGAGCGACCGAGCGACTCGAGGCCGTCGGTCAGCTCGCGGGGGCTGGACCAGCGGCTGCCCGCCACGGTGTCGAGCACCTTCAGGGCCGGTTCGGACAGCTTGCCGTCGAACAGCCGGCGCACCAGCCCGGTGCGCGACTCCGCCGTCGCGGAAGCGTCGCTCACCGCGCGGCGCAGGCCGATTTCCCGGTCCAGCAGGTCGACGACCGAGAGCAGCTCGTCGCCGACCGTGGCCGCGTCGGCTCCCGCGTCGGCCAGAACCTCGCCGAGGCGTTCCTCGGCGAGGCCGAGCGCTTCACGGCTCGCAGCATGCAGCGTCATTTCTGGTTACTTCCCCGCTCCGTTGGAGGCACCGGCGGTCTCCAGCTCCGCCAGGAACCGGTCGACGGTGCCGCGGCGGCGCGCCTCGTCCTCGAGCGACTCGCCGACGATCCGGCTGGCCAGCTCGACGGCGTTGCGGCCCATGTCGGCCCGCAGCTCCGCGATGATCTGCGCCTTCTGGGCCTGCAGCTGGGCCTGGCCCTGGGCGACGATGCGCTGGGACTCGGCCTCCGCCTCGGCCCGCAGCTCCGCCTTGATCTGCTCGGCTTCGAGCCGGGCGTCGTCGCGGATCTTCGCGGCCTCGGTGCGGGCCTCCTGCAGCTGGGCCTTGTACTTGGCCAGCGCCTCTTCGGCCTCGGCCTGGGCCCGCTCGGCCTTCTCGATGCCTCCCTCGATCTTCTGCGCACGCTCTTCGTACGCGGCCTCGAAGCGAGGGACGACGTACTTCTTGAGGATGAACAGCAGGATCAGGAAGGCGACGATGCCGAGGATCAGCTCCGAGATGTCCGGAACGATCGGGTTGTGCGTTTCGCCCTCTGCGGCGAGGACCAAGGCACTGTTCAGCACGGCGTCTCCTTAAGCGAGATGAGCGTGACTCAGCCTGCGGAGGCGATGAAGTAGATGACGATGCCGATCAGGGCGAGCACCTCGGTCAGAACGAAGGTCGAGAAGCCGATGCCCTGCAGCTTGCCCTGCGCCTCCGGCTGGCGGGCGGTGCCGTTGATGACGGCGGCGAAGATCAGACCCACACCGATGCCCGGGCCGATCGCGCCCAGGCCGTAGCCGATCGCGGCGAGGCCGGGGTTGATGTTGGCGGCGGCTTCCGCGGCCTGGGCCAGAACGATGTTGCTCACGTGCATTTCCCTTCACTTCGGTCCACGCGCTCGCGTGGATCGGGGGCTTGTGTTCTCAGTGCTCCGACGCCAGCGCGGCGCCGATGTACCCGGCCGACAGCAGGGCGAAGATGTAGGCCTGCAGCACCTGGATGAAGGCCTCGAGGAACGTCATCCCGATGGCGAAGATCCACGCCACCAGGGAAACCGGCTTCAGCGCCCAGCCCGAGGTCTCGGTCAGCAGGAAGGTGCCGCCCAGGGTGAACACCGCCAGGATCAGGTGACCCGCGAACATGGCGGCGAAAACACGGATGGCGAGCGTGAGCGGGTTGAGGAAGAACTTCTCCGCGAACTCGATCAGCGCGAACAGCGGCAGCACCGGTCCCGGCACGCCCGGCGGCGCGAGTTCCTTCTTGAAGTACCCCTTGAAACCGTGCCGCTTGAACCCGACGAAGTGGTACACCGGGTAGACGACGAGGACCGACAGGGCGACCGGGAAGCCGAACCGCGCCATGGTCGGGAACTGCAGAAGCGGGATGATCCCGTAGAGGTTGTTCACCAAAACGAAGGTGAACAGTGCGAAAACAAGCGGCACGAACGGCTTGAAATCCTTCGAACCGATCTGCTCGCGCGCGATGTTGTTGCGGCTGAAGTCGTAGATCGACTCCGCGACGAACTGCCCCTTGCCCGGCACGACCTGCAGCTTGCGGGTCGCCAGCAGGAAGTACGTCGCGATGATGACAACCGAAAGCACGACGAGCAGCATCGGCTTGGTGACTCCGCCGAACAACGCCGGCAACTCGAAGCTTTCGGCGCCGGGCGGCGCGAACGTCGCACCCTCGGCCAATACCAGCGCGCCCACTGGGCTCCTTCCGGTTCTCCCGGCCGGCGTTCACTCCGCCGGGGGAATCGTCACGATCTGGACTTAACGTACCCGATACGTATCGGGACGTCGGAGGCGGCTGCCCCACTGTGCGATGAACACGGCTTCACGTTCTGCACACGGGGTTGTCTCGCGTGAACACTGCCCTGCGGTCTACTTCGGACCAGCGGCCGGACGGCGGAACTACACGGTCGCCACACTGCTGATCGCGGTTCGTCTGAGGGAGTGCGCGGTCGAGGCCGCCACCCTTGACGCGGACCATACCAGCAGGTCAATCCGTGCCGGACAGGCGTACTCCTAACCAACCGATCAGCCCAGGACTTAGGTCCCGGGTCGTCCCGGGACCCAGGTCCGGTGCGCGGCGGGACCGGGTCCGGAACGTCGCAGGCGAGGGGTCCCGGTCACGGTCCGCAGCAGCGCACGGAAGCGCACTTTCGTGGTCCCGGTCACACTCAAGCGGCCGCAGGCGGATGCACGAAGAGTGACGAGCCCGAACCGGTCAGGACGGGATGATCGTCGGGATCTTGGTCTTGCGGAAGGCGGCGAACTCGGCCGCGGCGGCGAGCATGATGGCCACGATCATCGTGATGCCGAGTGACATCGGGTGCAGCGCGGTGACGCCCTTCAGCAGCGTCAGCGCCCCGAAGAGCAGGACCACCTTCACGACGTACCCGCCGAGCGCGATGACCATGACGAACATCGGGTCCTGGCCCGCGCTGAACTTCATCATGCCCAGCGTGGACAGCGACGCCAGCATCGCGAGCACCCCGCCGACGAGCGAGCCCAGGAAGCCGGGCAGGCCGTTGAGGATGCTGAACAACGCGATGCACACCAGCACCGCGGGCGGCGTCACCAGCAGCGAGGCCTTCGTCATCGCGCGGGCCGCCTGCAGCACCACCTTGGCGTGCGGGTTCTCCTGCTCGTGCGTTTCGGCTTCGCTCACACCTGGCTCCCTGCTCGGTTACCACCCGAGTGTAGAGACCCCGGCCGGTCAGGTGCCCGGCTGGTTGCGCGAGCGCAGCCGCGGGACGATCGAGACGACCACCGCGAAGACCAGCCCGATCCCGATGATCCACAGCGCCGCGGCGTCGTCGAACAGCGTCACCGACACCGCGCCGAAGGCGAGGATCCCGGCCCACAAGTAGATGAGCAGGACCGCGCGCCGCTGGGAGTGGCCGATCTCCAGCAGGCGGTGGTGCAGGTGCATCTTGTCGGCGGCGAACGGGCTTTCGCCGCGGCGGGTGCGCCGGACGACCGCCATGATCAGGTCGAGCATCGGCACGAACAGCACCGCCGCCACGACCACCAGCGGCGAGAGCAGCGCGATCGCGTCCTTGCCGCTGAACTGCGGGTACGGCACGCGCCCGGACGCCGACGTGGTCGCGCCGGCGAGCATCAGGCCGATCATCATCGAGCCGGAGTCGCCCATGAATATCTTGGCCGGCTGGAAGTTGTACGGCAGGAAGCCCAGACAGGCGCCGGCGAGGGTGGCGGCGATCAGCGCGGGCGGGTAGGTGCCGACGTCACCGCCGGAGCTGTCGAGCAGGCCGAGCGAGAAGGCGCAGGTGGCGGCGGCGGCGATGAAGCCGAGGCCGCCGGCCAGCCCGTCGAGGCCGTCGACGAAGTTCATCGCGTTGACCATGACGACGACCATCACGACGGTGAGCAGCGCGCCCTGGTTCTTGTCGAGCACCAGCACCGAGCCGAACGAGCCGCCGGTGCCGCCCCACGGCACCCAGAACGACACCCACTGCACGCCGAAGATGACCAGGATGCCGGCGCACATGACCTGGCCGGCCAGCTTCGTCCAGGCGTCCAGTTCGAACCGGTCGTCGAGCGCGCCGATCAGCGAGATCACGCCGGCGGCGAGCAGCACGCCGACCGAGTCGAAGGAGGCGTCGAAGCCGTGCGACAGCGCGGGCAGCTGGTGGGCCAGGCCCATCGCGCCGGCGACGCCGAGGTAGATGCCGACCCCGCCCATCCGCGGGATCGGGGCGACGTGCACGTCGCGGGCGCGCGGGTTGGCGATCGCGCCGACGCGGATCGCGACCCGGCGCACGACGCCGGTGAGCAGGTAGGTCACGGCCGTCGCGGTCAGCGCGACGAGGAGGTATTCCCGGATGGGGAGGAGACCGGATGTGGGCGGCACGGGGACGTCACGCTCGCGGGGTCGGGGTCACCCGCGACACGCTATCGTGTCGCGGTTTCCGCCGTGATCCGGCTTCAGGCCAACGATTCCGCGGGCACACCGAGCACCTCCGCGATGGCGTCCTTGCTCACCGAGCCCTCGCGCAGCACGACCGGTTCGGTGCCGGTCAGGTCCACGATGCTCGACGCGACGGGCTCGCCGCTCGAGCCGCCGTCGAGGTACACCGCGACCGAGTCGCCGAGCTGTTCCTGCGCCTCCTGCGCGGTGCTGGCCGGGGGGCGCCCGGAGACGTTCGCGCTCGAGACGGCCATCGGGCCGACGTCCCGCAGCAGTTCGAGGGCCACGGGGTGCAGCGGCATCCGCAGCATGACGGTGCCGCGGGCATCGCCGAGGTTCCACTGCAGGCTCGGCGCGTGCGGCAGCACGATGGAGAGATCGCCGGGCCAGAAGGCTTCGATGAGCGCCCGCGCCTGCGGCGGCACCCCGAGCACCAGCCCGTCCACAGTGGACCAGGAGCCGACGAGCACCCCGACGGGCATGTCCGGCCCGCGGTTCTTGGCCCGCAGAAGCGCTTGAACGGCGCCGGCGTCGAAGGCATCGGCCCCGATCCCGTAGACGGTATCGGTGGGCAGCACGACCAGCCGGCTGGACCGCACCGCCCCGGCGGCGGCGGCCAGCCCATCGGCCCGGGTCTCCCGCTTGCTGCAGTCGTAGACCACGCTCATGGGGGCCAAGAGTAGTCCGGCGTCTTCGGGGGACGTTCGCCGCGTCACACCGGGTGGGTGGGCAGCGGCCCGGCGGGCATTGGGTCGGCGACCATCGCGCCCCGGGCCCGGCGGGCATTGCGCCCCGGGCCTGGCAGGCGTCGGGGCGTTGGGCATCGCGGCCCAGGCCCGGCGCGCATTGCGGCCCCCCGGCCTGGCGGGCATTGCGGCCCCCGGGTCCGGCGGGCATTGGGGCGTTGGACTCGGCCGGCATCGCGGCCCCGGGCCTGGCGGGCATCGCGGCCCGGGCCGCGGCGGGAGCCCGACCGAACTTCGCCCGCCGGCGCAAGTCCTCTCGGCCGGACCTCGCCGCCGGCACAGGGCTCGCGCACCCGGCCGCCTCGGGGGCGCCCCCGTTTTCCACGCTACCGGCCCGCACCGACAGTTCCCGGCGCTCCCGGCATCCCTGACCGGAGTTGTCCACAACGCCCGGCGCGCCGAAAGGTCGCGAATGAGCCATTCGCGACGCCGAGCCTGAGTCATACGCGACGTCCAGCCGAACCTGACAATCCGGCCAGACTTTCGTCGTGGGGCAAGCGGGTAGACCTCGCCGCGAGGGAGAACCGCGACACCGGGGCTCAATACGGTCGATCTTCGGGAACCACCACCCCCGTGGGTTCCCAGTGAAGGAGCCGCACATGCGCCCCAGAACCCCGAAAGCGCTCGCCCTGCTCGCCGCCGTGGCCGTCCTCTCCGGGCTCGGTGCCGGGACCGCCGCCGCCGAGCCGCTCACCCGTGGCTGGCCCGCCCCGATCGATGCCGCCCGGTGGGAGAACCAGGACCACATGACCTGGTCCGACTACCGCAAGGTCCCCGGCACGAACTGGGCCGATCCCACCCTGAAACCCACCCAGCGCACCTTCAAGGGCGCCGTCGTCCTCGCCGACTACCCGGACCAGGACTTCGTCGTCACGAAGCCGGCGAACTCGACGATCTTCGGCAACCCCGGCCCCGCCGCCGCGAACGTCCCGCGGGCGAAGGTCGCCCAGTACTACCAGGACTTCCTCAACAAACCCGAAGCCCTCAACAACGGCCACACGATCAACGAATACTGGATGGAGGACTCCGGCGGCCGGTTCGGCGTGCAGCTGACCGCGTTCGGGCCGTACCGGATGCCCGGGAAGTCCTACGAATACGGCATGGAGTTCCAGCCGAGCGCGTGCCCGCCCGGCGCGAACTGCGCCCGCGACATCCGCAAGGACGCCGGGGACGCCTGGCGCGCCGACGTCGGCGACACCGCGAACCAGTTCGACTTCGTCTTCTACCTCTCCGCCGGCCAGGACGAGAGCTCGACCTGGCAGGAATTCGGCGAGATGAAGTTCGGCAACAAGGAGAACGTGCCCGACAGCTTCGGCCCGCCCGACCACGACCTGCCCAACTACGCGGCCACCCGGTACGTGCCGTGGACGTCGTGGGCGTCGGCCGCCAGCATCTGGCCGAACGCCCAGGACGGCAGCTCGGTGCAGGCCGAAAGCTCGGGCCAGTCGACCTACGCCCACGAGTTCAGCCACATCCTGGGCATCGGCGACAACTACAACAACCCGTTCGGGACCCCGCCGTCACGTTCCTACAGCGGACCGTGGGACATGCTGTCGCGCGGCACGTTCAACGGCCCCGGCGGCCCGCACACCCGCTGGCAGATCCCGGCGACGCAGGGCAGCTCGATGGGCGCCCAGCACCAGCTGCGCAACAAGCTGAAGCTCGGCATCGTCGACCCGGCGGACGTGCTCCAGCTCGACCGCGACGAGCTCGCGAAGACCGGCCCGGTCTCGGCCCGGCTCACCGCGCGCGAAACCGAAGCGCAGCCCGGCGCGTTCACCGGCCTGAACATCAAGCTCACCGGCGGTGACAAGGCGCCGAAGTGCGACCGGTCGAAGGACCCGTTCTGCGACGGCGGCGGCTACGACAACTACACGGTCGAGGTCGTCGACCGGATGGGCGCGGACTCGTTCGCGCCGGACTCCGGCGTCATGATCACCAAGACGAAGAACAAGGACAACGCCCCGTTCGACTGGGTGATCGACGCTAACCCGCAGGACATCGGCATCACCGACTACACGAAGCCGGACGGGACGCCGGTCAAGATCACCATCGGTGACTACCGCCAGCTCAACGACGCCCTGTTCAAGGCGGGCACCGAGGCGGCGAGCCCGTACGAGTACACCGACGAGGCCAACCGCCTGCGGTTCCTCATCACCGACCTGGCGCGCGACCGCCGCGGGATCCTGTCGTACACGGTGACGGTGGCGTCGCTGGACGGCTCGGGCAGCCAGGCCCGCGGAGCCGCGCTGACCCCGGCCCTCCCGGCCATCGCCCGCGGCGGCTTGGCAACGTGCGACTTCGGCCTGCTCAACACGGGCGCGGCGCGCGGCGCGAAGGCCCCGTACGACACCGACACGTACCGGCTGAGCGTGTCGACGGACGCGAAGGGCTGGCAGGTCAGGCTGCCGAACGAGCTGGCGACGGCGAAGTTCGGCGGGCACGTGAAGGTCCCGGCGTACGCGAAGCGCGGCCAGGGCGGCGACCTCGCGGCGAGGGTGAAGCTGACGGCGACGTCGGTGAGCGACCCGTCGAAGACCGCGACGGCGAGCTGCACGGCGTTCGGCTTCTGAGCGAGCAGTCCGGAGGGGTTGTGGACAACTTGGTCCGCAGCCCTCCGGACTGCCCGGAACTGTCGGTGGCCGCCGGTAGCGTGGAAGACGGGGGGCGCCCCCGCGGCGGCCGGGCTGGTGAGCACGCGCTTACCTGCGACCCGCAGGAGGCGGGGCGCGAAGAGGTGCGGCGACCGCGGAGATCCGCCGCGAAGGCGCCCTCGACCAGCCGCGCTCCTGGAACCCGCCCGCCGCCACTCCGCTTCGGCTTGTTCGGCCATCGAAATCAGCTCGGCAATGTTCTACCGGGCACCCTCGTCGCGCAGGCCGGCAACCATCGCCGGTCGGCGATGAAGCCGATGACCCGCCGCAACAGCCCGCGGCTCGGCAGCCCGGTCCAGGAAGCCGCTCAGCCCAGGCGGCGCGCGGTGACGAACCGGGCACGTCCGGTCAGGTCCGCGTGGTCCTCGACGCCGGTCAGCACCCGGCGCGCTCGGACCAGGGCCGGGACCGCCGAGCCGTGCGTGTCGTCGTGCTCGATCGCCAGTCCTCCCCCCGGGCGCAGGAGGCGGGCGCCGGCCGCGATCGCGTGGCGGATCACCGCCAGGCCGCTCTCCTCCGCGAACACCGCTCGCGGGGGGTCGTGCTCCGCGACCTCGGGCGGTACCGGCGTGCCCTCCGGGACGTACGGCGGGTTGCAGAGCACCAGGTCGACCAGGCCGTCGAGCTCGGCGAACATCGTCGGGTCGCCGATGTCGCCCGAGTACAGCCGGATCGGGGTGTTGCCCGCGTCGGCGTGGACGTCGGCGTTGTGGCGGGCCCAGGCCAGGGCCTGCGGGTCGATGTCCACCGCGTAGACGACCGCGTCCGGGCGGGCGTGGGCCACCGCCAGCGCCAGCGCCCCCGAGCCCGTGCACAGGTCGACCACCACCGGGAACTCCCGGCCCTGCAGGAACTTGACGCCCCACTCGAGCAGCAGCTCGGTCTCCGGCCGCGGGACGAACACGCCCGCACCGACCGCGACCGTGATGTCGCCGAGCGCGGCCCAGCCGGTCAGGTACTGCAGCGGGATGCGCTTGGCGCGCTGCTGGACGAGCTGGCCGATGGCCTCGATGACCGGCGGGTCGACCAGCGGCACCATCGGCAGCCGGCCGCGTTCGACCCCGAGCACGTGCGCGGCGATCACCTCGGCGTCGAACCGCGGCGAGGCGACGCCCGCGCGCTCGAGGATCCGGGTGGCCTCGATGATGGCCAGGCGCAGCGGCTGCCGATTCACTCGTCGTCCTTCACCTCGTCGAGCCTGGCACACCAGGCGGAACTCCCCCGTGAGGACACGCGCCGGTCCTTCGCCGTCCAGCGTATCGAGGCACCCCCGCGGCGGGGCCGACAACTACCCCGCCGACGCCGCGGCAGGTCGCCGCACCCGGCCGGCCCGCCGCGAGCACCGGCCTGTCCCCCGCCGAGGCCGCAGGCGCCCCGACCGGGTCCCGGAGGACCGATCGGCCCGATCTTCTAGGATGCAGGGCACCGGGTCGGGGATTCGCCTGCTCGACGGCGCCGCCCGAACCGTTCCGCACCGAAACTCCGGGGAGCCCCGCAGTGCCCACAGAGCCGATCACCCGCCGGGTGGCGTTCATCTTCCCGATCTACAACGAGGAAGAGAACATCGACCTGCTGCACCGGACGGTGGACGAGGTGACCGCCCCCCTCGCCGGCAAGTACGACTTCAGCTTCCTCTACGTCGACGACGGCAGCCGGGACGGTTCGCTGGCCAAGCTCACCGAGCTCAGCGCGCGCGACGAGCGGGTCACGGTCGTCGAGCTGTCCCGCAACTTCGGCCACCAGATGGCCGTCACCGCCGGGCTGGACCTGGTCGACGCGGACGCCGTCGTCATCATGGACAGCGACATGCAGGACCCGCCGCGGGTGGCGCTCGAGCTGATCGAGAAGTGGGAAGAAGGCTTCGACGTCGTCTACGCGCAGCGCCGCTCACGCCAGGACTCGGCGTTCAAGAAGCTCACCGCCGGCGGGTTCTACTGGTTCCTGCGGAAGATGGCCGCGGTCGACATCCCGAAGAACACCGGCGACTTCCGGCTGATCGACCGCAAGGTCGTCGACGAGCTGCGCAAGTACCGCGAGCGCGACCGCTTCCTGCGCGGGCTGGTCAGCTACATCGGCTTCAAGCAGACGGCCGTGCTGTTCGACCGCGACAAGCGGCACGCCGGCGTCACCGGCTACCCGCTGCGCAAGATGCTGCGCTTCGCCGCCGACGGCATCCTCGGCTTCTCGGTGACGCCGCTGCGGATGATCACGCGCATGGGCTACCTGATCTCGTTCCTGAGCTTCGTCGGGATCCTCTACGTCGGCGGCGTCAAGCTGTTCGCGCCGGAGACCGCGGTGCCCGGCTGGGCGTTCCTCGGGATCGCGATGTTCTTCCTCGGCGGGATCCAGATCATCATGCTCGGCGTGCTCGGCAGCTACATCGGCCGCACGTACTCCCAGGTTCAGAACCGGCCGCTCTACGGCGTCGCGTCGGTGCGCACGGGCCCGGCGGTGCCGGCCGAGGCCCGGGAAGGCGCCGACGCGGGAAGAGGCGCCCGGTGAAGCTGATCTCGGCGACCCAGCTGCGCTTCGGGATCGTCGGCGTGGCGAACACCCTCGTCGACGCCCTCGGCTACGCGCTGCTGGTGACGCTGGGCGTCCCGCTGTTCGTCGCCAACTTCATCTCGACGACCACGGGCATGCTGCTCAGTTTCACGCTCAACCGGAACTTCACGTTCCGCGCCAAGGACGGCGACGTCCGGCGCCAGGCCCTGCTGTTCTTCGGCGTCACCGCGTTCGGCCTGTGGGTCGTGCAGGCGGCCATCATCTTCGCGGTCACCAGCGCGTTCCCCGGGGTGAACGTGCTGATCCCGAAGGGCGCCGGGATCGTGGTCGGCCTGGTCTGGAACTACGTGCTCTACCACAAGGTCGTCTTCCGGCACCGGCCCGCGCCCGCGGCCGGGGCGCCGGTCGCGGAGGTTACGCATGACTAGCACGGCCGTGGAGTCCCGGGTCACCGACCAGGTCGAGCCGGAGCGCCCGGAGACGGCCCGCGCGAGCCGCTGGGCCTGGCTGAACGGCGATTACGCGCGCGTCTTCGCGGTGGTGCTGGCCTGGAACGTGGTGCTGATCGCGCTGGCGTACCTGTTCGCGCCGTCCAGCCCGACCGACGAGGGCATCCCGAAGACCGGCATCGGCTCGACGATGAGCCTGCTCGCGCACACCTACCGCTGGGACGCCGGCAACTACGGCGAGATCGCCATGCACGCCTACACCGGCAGCTACGCCCCGACGCGGGCGTTCTACCCGGTGTTCCCGGTACTGGTCTGGCTGGTGCAGACGGTCAGCTTCGGCACGATCGGCCTGCTCACCGCCGGGTTCCTGGTCAACCTGGTGGCCACCTGGCTGGCCGCCGTCGCGCTGCTCAAGATCGGCCGCCACTTCTTCGACGGCGAACGGGCCCCGTGGCTGGTCGTCGCGGCGTTCCTCACCGCGCCCGCCGCGTTCTTCCTGCACTCGTTCTACAGCGAGGCGGTGTTCTGCGCGCTGGGCTTCTGGGCCTACCTGTTCGCACTACGCCGCCAATGGCTCTGGATGGGCCTGACGCTCATCCCACTGACGGCTTCCCGCATCACGGCGGCGGTGTTCGTCGGCCTGTGCTTCCTGGAGTTCTGGCGGTCGAAGGACTGGAAGCTGCGCGGCCTGCTGTCGTGGAACTTGCTGTGGTTCCCGCTGGCGTTCGTCGGCCTGGCCGGCGTGATGGTCGCCATGAAGATCCAGACCGGCGACTTCTTCGGCAGCTTCAACGCGCTCAAGGGTGTGCGGGAGTGGTCGTACCACAAGTTCAACCCGAACATCCTCGAGACGATCTGGCGCGAAGCCAAGATCACCGGCCACGCGCTGCTCGGCGACACCAAGATGGACGCGTGGACGCTGATGAGCCACGTGCTGCCGATGATCGGCCTGGCGCTGCTGTTCGCGTCCTCGGTGTACGTCCTGGTGGCGCTGCGCGCGAAGGGCATCCCGCTGGCGCTGTTCGGGTTCGCGTCGATCGTGATGCTGACGATGAACAACAACGTGGTGTCGGTGCACCGGTACCTGCTGCCGTGCCTGGTGATGTACGTGGCGCTGGTGCTGTTCGGCGAGCGCCGCCCGCGGCTGCGCGGCGCGGTCCACGTCGTGCTCTACGCGAACGCGCTGGTCTGCGGGATGATCTACCTGCGGTTCATCACGGGTTTCTGGTCCGGCTGAGAGGTCCCGCGATGCGGATCATGCACCAGGTCGTCACGTTCGACGCGGCCGACCTGGCGGCCGAGAGCCGCTTCTGGGCGGGCGTCCTCGGCGGCGAGGTCGACGACGACGGCGACTGGCACATGGTGCTGGTGGACGGCGCCCCGCGGATCGGCGTGCAGCTCGCACCGGACCACGTGACGCCGGAGTGGCCCGACGGCCCGGTCAAGCAGCAGATCCACCTCGACTTGTGGGTCGAGGACTTCGCCGAAGCCCACGAGCAGGTGACGGCCCTCGGCGCGAGGGTGCTGAAGCCGGCGGCGGGCAACACGACCGGTGACGACTTCCAGGTGTACGCCGACCCGGCCGGGCACCCCTTCTGCCTCTGCTGGCTGGTCCGCCGCTAGCCCCGCGCGTCGCAAGTCATCGACGTCCGATGCGCCCCAATGTGGCGTTGGTTGCGTTGGACGCACCCAATGTGGCGGGGGGGGGGGGGGGGGCACCCACCCCGACACCATGGGCG
>NZ_JBSGBK010000031.1:0-87209 GCF_053601215.1 Amycolatopsis sp. NPDC004772 | reverse complement strand
ACGGCTCTCTCACAGATCATGGGCTTCGACAACCACATGATCACCAGAGCGGGCCGTGCCTGCCTGCAACGACACGACTTTGCCGGAACCCTGCCCCGCCCCGGGGGCGCCCCCCGGTTCCAGTCTATCGGCGGCGGGCGACGAAAAGCCGGGGAACGATGACCGGTGGGCCTCGTTGTCCACATCGCCGGCGGGTTGTGGACAACGAGGTCCGCTCAGGTCAAGCTGCTGCCGTCGTGGCGGTGAACGTCGCTGCCGGGCCGGTTCCCGTTGCCGTGATCGCCGCGACCGTGAACGTGTAGGCCGTGGCCGGCTTCAGGCCGGCCACCACCCTGGTCATGCCCTTGATCGTCGGCTGGGTGACCAGGGCGTCGCGGCCCTCCGCTCGGATTGTGCGGCCGTCGGACACCGTGATCACGTACTTCAGGACCGGGGTGTCGCCCGTTGCCGCCGGTGGGTTCCAGCGGATCGAGGCCGCCGTTGCGCTCGGCAGTGCTCGAGCGCTCGTCGGGATTCCCGGCAGCACCGCGGTTTTCGGGCCCGGGATCACCGGGGCCGACGGCAGCGATGGCTCGCTCGTCCCGTACGCGTTGCGCGCCGCGACTGTCACCGTGTACGGCGTTCCATCCGCGAGTCCGGGTACTTCGGCGTACGCGCGCTTCGCGAAGTCGGCTGCCGTCACCGTTGTCGAGTGCGTGCGGCCGCCGCCCGATGCCGTCACCACGTAGTGCGTCACCGGGGCGTTGTTGAACGCGAACGTCGGGTTCCAAGTTGCGTACAGCTTTCCCGCCACGGCGAACGTGCCGACGCGCGATGGTGCTTCGGCCGGGGCCTGGCCTCCGACCCGGCGGGCGAGCAGCCTGCGGTAGGCCGGCTCGAGGCCCGCGTTCGCGACGATCCCGGGCGGCGCGGCCGCCGGGTTCGGCAGGAGGTGGTTGCCACGGGTGATCGCGCCCTTGTCGACCTTGTCGCGGTCGCCCTGCTCCCAGTAGTTGCCCTCGGTCAGCGTCGGGTCGTTGTTGCCCAGGTCGTCCCGGTAGTCGACGTGCACCGTGCCGACGTTGAAGTACGCCATGCCGTAAAGGACGTTGCCGCGGATCGTCTCGTAGGTGTTGCCGTTGTCGGTGTAGACGCCCTTGCCGAGCCCCCACTGGTCGTGGATGACGTTGCCGGTGACCTTTTCGCCGTCGGCCAGGGACCTGCCGGTGACGCCCTGGGTGTAGACGCCGCCGCCGTCGTCGAGCATCTGCATGTAGTCGAAGATCAAGTTGTCCGAAACGACGTTGTCGTGCGACAGGTTCGGCGTCGCGGGACGCTTGATCTTGTCCGGCCAGCCGCCCCAGCCCACGGAGATCGCCGAGTAGCCGACGTGGTCGATCTGGTTGTGGGTGATGGTGTTCCGCACGGTGTAGCCGTTGACGATCGGCACACCGCCGTGGAATTCGCGCGGCAGCCCGTAGAGGTGGTTGTCGGTGACCCGGACGTCGCGCACGACGTCGGCGTCGGTGTCCGTGAGAGGTTTGCCGACCCCGCCGATCTGGACGCCGTTGCCGGAGATGTCGGTGAAGATGTCGCCGAGCACCTGGGATTCCTTGGTGCCGTCGACGAGGTCGAGCCCGGCGCCGCCGAGGTGGGCGAACACGCTGTCGGAGAATTCGACGCGCCGGCCGTGCGAGACGGAAACGTTGGCGGGTTCCCGCGTCCACGAGGCGTACGGGCAGGTGCCGCCGGGCACGAACTGGCAGAGTCCCTGGACGGCCCAGCCGTCGGCGCCGGTGATCGTGTAGCCGGCTTGGATTTCCGAGAACCCTTCGGGCGACGACGGCGTCAGCCAGGTCGCGTAGGAGTAGCGCAAGCCGCGGAAGGCGACGTCGTGGATCGGCGCGGCCGCCGTGCCCTTCGCGTCGAGGAGCTTCTCCAGCACCGGCATTTCGACGTCCGCGCGGCTCAGATCCTGGCCGGGCTTCGGCTGGTAGTAGACGACGCGGGCGGCCCGGTCGAGGTACCACTCGCCCGGGGTGTCGAGCAGCTCGAAGGCGTTTTCGGCGTAGGTGGGGTGCCGCCCGTTGGTGAGGTCGGCCGGGCCGACCATGTTGACGCTGCGGCCCGGGATGTCGGGGAACAGCACCCGTTTCGTCGAGTTGTCCCAGCACGGCTGGGCCATGGTGATCGTCGTGCCCGCGGCGGCGGCGAGCGGGCAGCGTGGTTCCGTCCACTGGCCGAGGCCGTCGCGCTGGACGTTCCACAACGCCTCACCGGAGACGTACACGAACTCGACGTCCTTCGGGTTCCGCCAGTGGGCGAGCGTGTCGGCACTGGCGGTGTAGCCGGTGTCGGTGGCCTTGACGGTCACCGGCAGCGGGCCGCGGGCCCGTTGCTCGCGGACGCCGTCGACGTAGAGCTGCCGCGTGGTGTCGAGCCCGGCGGGCGCGGGCGCGGCGAACAGGCCCGGACGGCCCGGCACCGGCCGCCAGCCGGTGACCCGCACGCCGCCGTTCAGCTCGGTGTCCTTGCTGCCCTGCCAGATCACGCGGTGACCGTTGCCCCCGGAGTCCCGCGCGTCGAGCCGCAGCGGGGCGGTCAGCCGGAAGACACCGGGCGCGAGGTGGACGGTGAGATCCCGGGTCAGGTGCGGCGCGCGCTGCCGCACGAGGTCGCGGGCGCGCTCGAGGGTCCGGACAGGATGCCCGGCGCTCCCGGCGGCTCGGTCGGAGCCGGTGGGCGAGACGTAGACGTCCTGGCCGGCGGCCGTCGGGTCGGCCGCGGCCACCGGGCCGGTCGTGGCGAGCAGGGCGCCCGCGCCGAGGAGAACGGTCACCACGGTGCGGCGCCGCGTCGAGCCCCACTTGGTCAGCATGCTCGAAAGATAGGATCTCTCTACGACGATGTCGACAATTTCCCGCTCAGCGGGGCAGTCGATCACCTATTCATCGGATGCCTGAGGGCTATTCAGTCGCGGCTGGGCCCGAAGCGTTCGGTACGGATCCGGTGCGGGTCGTGGCCGAGGGCGACCAGGATGTCCGCCACCGTCTCCACGAAGCCCGTCGGCCCGCAGACGAAGCAGGACGCGCCGAACTCCGCCGGCCACCCCGCCGTGTTGATCGTCGCCACGTCGATGCGGCGCGGAATGCCGGGGCGGCCTTCGGGCAGCTCGCGCGTGTACACGTACGTCACGTCCACGCCCGCTACCGGCGTGCGCAGCTCGTCGGCGTAGTACAGCTCCGCCGGGGTGCGCAGCGAGTAGATCAGCTTGAACGGCGTCCGGACGCCCGCCGCGCGACGGGCGCGGATCATCGCCATCAGGGGCACAATGCCGGAGCCACCCGCGATCAGCAGGACCGGCGCCGGATCCGCCGGCCGCCAGGCGAACCAGCCGCCGATCGGGCCGCGGATCTCGACCGGGTCGCCGATCGCGTACGGGCCGGTGAGGTGCTCGGACACTTCACCGTCGGCGACGCGCTGCACGGTCAGCTCCACCCGATCCCCGTCCGCGGGCGCGGCGAGGGAGTAGCTTCGCTGCGCGCGGTAGCCGTCCGCGGCGGTGAGCCGGACGTCGACGTGCTGCCCCGCCAGGTGGCCCGGCCAGCCGGGCAGGTCGAAGACGAGCGTGCGCGCCGTCGGCGTCTCGTCGCGGAAGCCGGCCAGGCGGGCGACCCGCCAGGCTAGTCGCCCTGATACCGCTGTTCGCGCCATGGATCCCCGTAGTCGTGGTAGCCGGCGTTCTCCCAGAAGCCCGGCTCGTCCCGGGTCTTCAGTTCCAGTCCGCGCACCCACTTCGCGGACTTCCAGAAGTACAGGTGCGGCACGAGCAGCCGCGCCGGACCGCCGTGCTCGGGCGTCAGCGGCTTGCCGCCGTACTCGTAGGCGATCCAGGCCTGGCCGTCGAGCAGGTCGGCCAGCGGCAGGTTCGTGGTGTAGCCGCCGTAGGCGTGCACCATGACGTAGTCGGCCTCGGTGCCGAGCCCGCCGACCAGCGTGTCGACCGAGACGCCGCGCCAGCGGGTGTCCAGTTTGGACCACTGGGTGACGCAGTGGATGTCCACTGTGGGCTTCTCGCTGGGCAGGGCCATCAGCTCGGCCCAGCTCCAGGTGTGCTTCTCGCCCGTCTCGGTGGTGACGGTGAACTCCCACGTCTCGGTGCGCACGCGCGGGGTCGGGCCCGCCGAGAGGACCGGGAAGTCCTCGGCCAGGTACTGCCCCGGTGGCAGCCGCGGGTTGCCACTGCGCGCCCGGCCCTGGAAACCCGGTGTCACGACGCCCATGCGGTGCTCCCTTCCCGATCGCGATGAGCCTACGCCCGCACGTGCAGCCCCAGCGACGTGACGAGCACCGCAGCCTGTTCGGGTGACACGATCGCCCCGGTCAGCACGGCGTCCGTCGGGTCGAGCGCCGAGAGGTCGCTGCCCCGCAGCTCGGCTTTCGGCAGCTTGACGGCGTGCAGAAGCGCGCCGGACAGGTCGACGTCGGCGAACACCGCGCCGGCGCAGTCCGCCCCGGTGAGGTCCGCCTCCCGCATCCGGACGCCCTGGAAGCGGACGGCCCGCAGGTCGGCACCCGCCAGCCCGGCGAACGACCAGTCCCCGCCGATGACCCGCAGCGGCCGCAGCTCGCACTCGCTGAAGCTCGCACCGACGAGCTTGCACCCGGTGAATTCGGCGTCGAAGAAGTTGCACCGGGTGAAGGTGCAGCCGGTGAACGCCGAGTCCTCGTGCCGGGACGCGTTGAAGCGCACGTTGCCGAACACGCAATCGGTGAAGACGGCGTTCCGGGTGACCGCCTCCGAGAAGTCGGTCTCGCGGAACTCGCACCGCACGTAGTGCCGGCCCGCGATCTCCGCCCCGTACCAGTCTTCGCGGACGAACCGCTGCTCCTCTTGCGTGGCCTCGGACATGCCGCCAGGCTAGCGGCAGATCCGACGCCGGAGGGGCCGCGCATGCTCGACGCCGACGAAGTCCGGAAAGCCGTGCCGATGCCGGCCGCGATCGACGCGGTGCGCTCGGCGTTCCTCGACCTCGCCGCCGGCCGTTTCGAGGTGCCGCAACGCTTGTCGTTCGCGTCGGCGACCACGCTCGTGATGACCGCCTGCCACACCCCGACGTCGACGACGGTGGTGAAGACGCTCAACCTGGCCCCCGGCCGCACACCGATGATCCTGGGCACGCTGGTGTGGAACACGGCCGCCGGCCAGGTGGTCGCCGACGCGGTCGAGGTCACGGCGCTGCGCACGGGCGCGGTGTCGGGCGTCGCCACGGACTTGCTGGCCCCGCCCTCGGCCAGCAGTCTGGCCATCCTCGGCACGGGAGCCCAGGCGGCCGACCAGGTGAGGGCGGTGGCGGCGGTGCGGCCGCTTCGCCGCGTGTCGGTGTTCGGCCGGGACCGCTCGCGCGCTTCGGCGTTGGCGGAGCGGCTGCGGCCGGAGTTCCCGTCGGTGACGGTGCGCGTGGCCCGCGACGCGGCGGACGCAGTGTCCGATGCGGACGTCGTCTGTTGTGCTACGTCATCGGCGACTCCTCTCTTCGGTGTCGATGACTTGCCGGAGCGGGTTCATGTCAACGCGATCGGGTCGTACCTGCCTTCCATGCGGGAGCTTCCCGCGGAGTTGCTGGCCACCGCGGGGTGTGTGGTGGTGGATCAGGTCGGTGCGGTGCTGTCGGAGGCGGGTGAGGTGATCCACGCCGTCTCCGCCGGGCTTCTCGATCGGGGGACGCTGGTCGAGCTGGGGTCGGCTTTGGGGCAGCCTCCGGGGGTGGGTGGGCGGACGGTGTTCAAATCCGTTGGGCTTGCGGTGCAGGACTGGGCCATCGGGCGGCTGCTGGGCGAGGCGATGGGGATGTGGCCTTAGGCCCGGGTCGGCGGGGGTGTGGCGGGACGAGGGCGCGCCACCCAGGAGCGAGTCCCGCCGCTGGGGACCCGTACCCAGACGGACGACACGCGTACCCAGGTGGACGACACGCGCCCGGGAGCTGGGCTGCCGGGGAAGGCGCGGAACGGGACGGGGCATCGGCGGACGGGGTGGCGCGGGTAGATGGGCGGAGGGCCTTCGGTGGCCGGCGCGTTGAGCGGCGGGCGTGTGGAGTGGCGGGAGGGGCTGGGTGGCAGGTGCATTGGGTGGGCCGAGAGCCTTGGGCGGCGGGTGCGTCGGGTGGCGGGGGCGTTGGGTGGCCGAGGGGCGCGTTGGGTCGCCGAGGGTGTCGGGTGGCGGAGGCGTCGGGTGGTGGGCCTGGGGGTCGCCGGGGCGTGGGTGGTGGGGGCGTTTGGTCGGGGAGGCCGCGGGTAGCCGGGGTGTTGGGGTGGTTGCCTGCTGTGGTGGGTGGGCGGCGGAGAGCAACGGGAGCGGCCGAACGGCGCAATCTTGGGTCGGACGCGTTTGATCTGTCACCCGATCCGGGAATTTTCGCAGCATGTCTCCTTGGCGAACCACCACCAGACGGAACACGGCCGTGCGGGTCATCACGGCGATCGGCGCGATCTTCGCGGGGATCGAAGTTCTCTACATGATCATGGTGCTCGCCGGCGCGAACGCCGGCAACGCCTTCTTCCAGTTCATCAAGTCGCTGGCGGTTCCTCTCGCGTTGTTCTGGCCCGGCTTGTTCCCGGTGGACAGCCCCAGCCTGGCCGTGATTCTCGACTACGGCCTGGCCGCGGTGTTCTGGCTGGTCGTGACCGGCATCATCGCCCGCTTCGCGGGACGGTGACCGAAGGCGGACCACCCGCCGTCGCCGCCGCCGGTCGCCTTCGGCGACACTGGACGGATGAGCGACGGCAGGTGGTTCGACGGCTGGTCACCCTGGCCCGAGCTGGCCGACCTGGCCGCGGCCGGGCGTTCCCTGCTCCCGAACGTCCCGGTCACGCCGGCCGCCCTCGTGCGCACCGTCACCGAGCAGCTCGTCGGCCGCCGGCTGACGGCGAAGGTGGGCGACCGCGAAGTCGGCCTCACCCTCGCCGCACTCGACTACCCGGCCGACAGCCTCCGGCTGGCCACCGGACGGCTCGGCGACGTCCGGATCGTCGCCGAGGACGTCGACTGGCCGGAGTCCGAAGCCGCCGAAGGCGAAGACGAGCCCGGCAGCATCCCGCTGCGCCGCGTCACCGTGCTCGCCGAAGACGTCCGCCTCCGCTCGCTGCCCACCCCGGCCGCCAAGCCCGCGCGGGTGCAGCTCGGGATCGCCGTGTCCGCCGACGTGCTGCGGGACCGGGTGGCGAAAGCCCGCCCCGGGATCGTCGCCACCCCGGCCGGCAGCGGGCTGCTGCAGATCCGCTGGGCCAAGCGCCCGCACTGGGGCCACCTGACGCTCCGCCCGCAGGTGGCGGACGACGCCGTGGTGCTCGTGCCGCAGACCCTCCACATCGGACGGCGGCAGCTGCGCCCACCCCGCGCCTTCCACCCCATCGTGCTTCCCCTGCCGGAACTCCCGCCCGGCCTGAAACTGGCCAAAGTGGAGCCGCGGCAGGACGAACTCGTGTTGCACACCGTGGCGGAGGAATGGCCGGAGCGCCTCTCCCGCATTCCCCTGCCGGACCTGCTGAGCTGGCTGACCACCGCCGCGATGACCCTGACCCTGCCGAACCTCGGTACCCGTTCATGACTTCTCCTCTCCGACGAGTGCGACAACGACCACGCTACTCGAACGCGCGTTCGAACATCATCACTCACAGGTGTGGAGATCAGGCGTCGCGATCCCGCAGGTACCGCGTGTGGTCGGCCTGCCGGTCGACCTCCGCCGCGTAGAACCGCTCGGCCACCCGGTGCGCCTCCGCCTCGAGCAACCCCAGCTGCGCCACCAGTTCTTCGCCCGCACCGGCCCGCCGAGCCGCGAACCACCACGGCAGGTTGAGGTAGGTTTCCAGCGACAGCGGCAAATCGGTGCCCGCCAGCCGCACGACGGCGTGCTGCAGATCGGGGTCGGCCGAGAGCCGCGAGGGCCGGGAGAGCAGGTCGCGCAGCACCACCGCGATCCGGCGCACGGTGTCCACAGAGGACACCGGCATCCGGGACGCCTGCGCCGAGACCACGGCCTCGAGCGCGTCCAGCGACTGCCGCAGCTCACCGGAGGTGTCGGGGACGAGCCGCACCTTCTCCCCCGGCGCCAGCAGCGCCCCGGCCGCGTAGAGCGCCGCCACGACGAACGGCCAGAACCACCCGGCCACCCCGGTCAGGTACAGCCCGACGCCGATCAGCCCGCCGACGCAGCCGGCGAGGTTCTTGGTCGACCCCAGATAGCGCAGCATCATTGGTACCCGCGAATCTCCTGGAACACCTGCGAAAGCTGGACGTTGCGCGCGTCGAACACCTTGCCGCCGGTCCGCGTCGCGACCTGGGTGAGCTCGTCGCTGCTGCCTTCGCCGAACAGGACCGTGAACACCGGAACCTGGTTCACCGTGGGCGGCAGCGACCCGAACGACCCCAGGAAGCCCCCCAGCGACGAGCCGTTCGCGTTCTCACCGTCGGTCATCAGCACGATGGAGGTGAATCGGTCCGGATCCGCGGCCGTCAGCGGCTCGAGCACCTGGTACGCCCGCGAAAGGCTGTCGTAGATCGCCGTTCCGCCGCGCGCCTCGAGCCCTTCGGCGAACGTCTTGATGCGCGCCAGCTCGGCCGCGGGGTTCTCGGCCGGCACGGTGAACGTCTGCGGTGCGCCCGGTCCGGTGTTGAACGGCAGCATCGTCACCTCCTCCCGGCTCCGGAACCGCCGGAACCGGCCGGTCAGCGACGTGTCCGCGCCGGTCAGCCCGACCAGCGCGGCCCGCAGCGAGTCGATCCGCGAACCCGCCATCGACCCGGACGTGTCGAGCACGTAGAGCGTCCGCGAGGGCCGCCGGAGGTTGTCGAAGTACGCCGAGAGCAGCGCGTCGACCGCCTGCTGCGTCGCCGGGAACGGCAGCTCGACGAGGTCCCGCTGCGTGAACTGCGGCCCCAGCGCGACCCCGGGCACGACCGGACGCCGTCCGGTGGTCTCCATGATCCGCTGCTGCACCGCAGGCGTCCGCAGGTGATCGGTGAGCCGCTGGTGGGCCGAACGCGCGTCGGAGCCGGCGGAAGCCAGCAGGGTGAGCGGGTAGTCGGCGGTGACGACGCCGTCGCTCGGGTAGATCAGCGTGAGCGGCGCGGGCAGCTTCCCGGACGCGTTCGCCGACAGCAGCACGGACTCGTAGTTGATCAGCCCGTCGACCGGGTCCGGCCCGGTCGCGCGCCGGACGTACGCGTCCGACAGCCAGCCCGAGGAACCCGCCGAAAGCGCCTGTGCGCTGAAAAACTGCGTCAGCTGCGGAGTCACCGCAGCGATCTGCTGGGCGTCGATCGCGTTGCCCGCGCCCGCCAACGCCGAAGCGACGCCGACCAGCGCCGAGAACCCGGAGTTCGACGCCGACGGGTCCGTCATCCCGTAGCTGAACGCCTTCTTCCCGGCCTGCGCGGCGATCTCGCCCCAACTGACCGACTTGTTCGCCCAGCCGAGCCGCTGCACCACCGGCGTGGCCAGCCCCAGCACCACCGGCGAGCTCATGATCTTGACCTGGTTCCCGAGCCGCTTCGCCGCTTCGGGAATGCCGGCGGGGTACCGGTTCGACGAGAACCACACGGCGTCGTACTTGCCGTCGACGCTGCCGTTCGCCAGCGCTTCGGCCCCCTCCAGCGTCCCGGTGAAGGTGAACTTGACCGTCACTCCGGTGGCGCGAGCGGCTTCGTCGAGCACCGGCTGCAGGTCCGCCAGTTCGCTGCCCGCGAGGATCCGCAACACGCCCGGCTCGGGATCCCCGAGCGGTGCGGACGACGGTTCGGAACACCCCGCCAGCAGCAGCACGCCCACCAGGAACGCCAGGAACTTCCTCATGCTTCCCCCTCGTGCGAACGCCGCAGGTGGTCCTCGGCGCGGCGGATTTCCCCGGACAGCGACTCGACGGTCGCGGCCATGGTGCGGACGGCGTCGGCGCGGAACCCGTCGATCGCGTCGATCGAGGCGTAGATCCGGTCGAAGGACGCGCGGATCGTCTCGGTCGCGACGGCCGGGTCGCTGCTCGCCTTGCGGATCTCCGCGGACTGCAGGTCCAGCAGCTCGGTGTTGGCGCGGATCAGCCCGTCGGTGGTCGCCTGCAGCGCCGCGACCTCGTCGAGGACGTCCCGCTGGCTCGCCAGCGCGCCGCTGACCAGCAACGCGACCCGCAGCGCGGACACCGTCGTCGACACCGCGCGCTCGACGCCGCGGATCAGCTCGTCGTTGTTCTTGCGCACCAGGTCCAGCGCGAGGTAGCCCTGCGCGCTGACCGCCAGCTGCGTCAGCAGGTCCTGGTGCCGCTGCCGGATCGGGTACAGCACGTCCGCGCGCAACGCGTTGGCGCGCGCGGGATCCGTCAGGTCGAAGACGCCGGCCTGCGCTTCGATCGCGCCGTCGACGGCCTCGGCGAGCGCGGCCGCTTCGGCGAGCTTTCCCATCACCTGCCACAGCCGCTCGCGTTCGCGCTTGATCGAGGCGTTGTCGCGACGCAGGACGTCCTGGCGGCCGCGCAGGTCGACGACCAGGGCGTTGACCGGCTCGTTCGCCGCCCGGTAGCGGTCCAGCGCCCGCTTCGCGCCGGCCGCGGCCGGGAACATGCCCAGCAGCTTCCGGCCGGTGAGCGGCAGCTTCGCCGGGTCGAGCTCGGCGACGGTCCGGCGCAGGCTCGCGAGGCTCGTCGTGACGCCGTCCTGCGGCGACACCGCGCTGCGCAACGACCGGTCGAGCATCGTCCCCGCGACGCCGGCCGCGGCGCGCATGTCGGCCTCGCCGACGGCCAGCAGCTCGTCCAGGAGGTCGGTGAACTCCGGTGACCGGACGTCGAGGGCTTCGAGCCGCGACGCGAACTCCGCGGCGCGAACGGAGACTTCCGACCGCGTCTCGGAACTGAGCGTGATCAGCCCGGCGGCGCGCTCGGCGGGGATCGCGGTGACCGGCTCGGGCGGGGTGAGGGCGAAGTCCATGTCAGTACTGCTTGCCGACGGCGTCGAGCAGCCGTTCCAGGGTCTCGAACGACGGCGGCTCGACGGCGTCCACCAGGTCGGCCGGCACGTGGGCCGGCGCGGCGACCTCGGCGAACAGCTTCGGATCGGTCGTGCGGAAGCCGAAGGTCGCGGCGAGCTTGCCCAGCTCGGGGTCGGTCGCGAGGAGCTGCCCGACCTTGTCGCCGTCGCCGGTCAGCGGCACCAGCGTGTGCTTCGAGTAGACCGTCGGGGCCGTGTAGAGCATCCGCATGTCGGGCCGGATCGAGCCGTCGCCGCGCAGCACCCGGTCGACGAACTGCGACTCGTAGATCAGCGCCAGCGGCGTCTTCCCCATGCCGGCCGACAGGTAGTCCTCGAACGGCCCTTCGGTGCTGTTCTGCGTGTAGCCCTGGTCGAGGAACAGCTTCGCCACCGACGGCAGCACCTTCGCCTCCTGGTCGGGCGCGCTGACGACGGCGTTCCCGTTGGCCACGAAGGAAACGATCGACAGGTACATCGCCGCGGAGTTCGACTCGCGCGGGTCGGTCGTGGTGACGAGGACGTTCTTACGGGCCGGGTAGGCGGTGTTGCCGGGCAGCTGGTCCCAGCGTGTCCCGGCCTTCGCCAGGTCGAGGTACTTCGCGATGTCGAGGACGTCGTAGTCGCCGGCGCCCTTGTGCACGACGCCGTTGGCCCGCAGCAGGGCGACGATCGGTTCGAAGGAGGCGACGGCCATCGGCGACTGGAACGGCGTGTAGACGGTGGTCACCTTGCGGTCGCGCTGGATCTTCTGCGCCGCGGGCGACGACGACGGGAACGCGAAGGCGTACTTCCCGAGGTCGACGGTCGTCGCGATCTGCCGCGACCCGGCCGTGTCGACCTCGACCTTCAGGCCGTGCCGGGCGAAGGCGTCGACGACGCGCCGGTCGGTGAAGAAGGCCTGCTTCTCCGAACCGATCACCCCGCGCACGGTCGTGGTCGAGCCCGCGGCGCTGTCGTCGCCGCGGCCCCAGATGATCACCCCCACGACGGCCAGCACCAGCACCACGGCCAGTCCGATCGACACCCGGCGTTTCACGAGCACTCCCCTCAGCCGCCTTCGCCCATTGGACGCGGGAGCGAGCCGGTTCGAAGTGAACGGCGGGTGAAGGAACGGTCTCAGGTCACCGGGAACCAGGTCCCGGACGCCCATTCCGTGTCGCCCCAGGCCTTTCGCTCGTCGGCGCGTGGATCGAGCACCAAGTCGGTGTCTTCCCGGAAAACCAGCACCGGCCGGAGTTCGGGGCCGTAGGGCGGCCATTCGGGACCGTCCGCGTCCGCGACGCCGTCCCGGATGAAGCGCACCCAGGCGCGGTGGATGAGCAACGCCGCGCTTTCCCGCTTCGGGTTGACGGCGGAACCCTGCGACGCGAGCGGCAGCGGCGTCTTCCACGCCATGGTGGTTTCGGTGCCGTGACCGCCGTCGAGCTGCTCGGGCACGCCGGGCGCGGCGATGTCGATGCGGTAGCGGTACACGGGCGCGTGCGCGGACTGCGCGTCGGCGAGCCGCTGCGTCGGGATGCCGTAGCGTTCGTCGCCCATGGCGGCGATCTTCGCGGCCTGCAGGTCGGGGACGCGGCGAAGGTACGTCTCGAGAAGCTGCGTAGCCCCGGAATCGCCGAGGATGCCCGTGAGCACACCGGACGCCGGCGCCGTCGCGACGTCGTCGCCGAGCATCAGCGCGTACGTACTGCCTTCGTTGCTATTGCAGCCGATCAGCAGCGGAATCCCGGCCGCGCTCCCCCGCCGGATCGGCTCGATCGGGACCTCGGGCAGCACGCGGGGGTGCAGAGTGGGCCGCCAGAGCCACAACGCCTGGAAGCCGGTGAGGATCCGTTCCTGGGCCTCGACGAACTCCTTGGCGGGCAACGCCCGGAGCGCGTCCATGTCGTGGCAGCCGACTTCGTCCAGCAGCCGCCGGGCCAGCGCCGTCCCGGCCTCTGGCGTCGCGACGTGGTCCGCGCCGCCGGAGCTGCTGATGGCCTGGGCGAACAACCCCTGGCCCAGGGGGCTGCCCAGGAGGTTCCCGACGCTCTTCGCGCCCGCGGACACGCCGTAGACGGTGATGCGCTCGGGGTCGCCGCCGAACGCGGAGACGTTGCGGCGCACCCACTTCAGGGCCTCGACCTGGTCGAGGAAGCCGCACACGCCGGCGTCCGCTTCGGACCCGCCGAAGATCCCGGCGAGGTGCAGGAAGCCGAGCGAGCCGAGCCGGTAGTTGATGGTGACGACGACGATCCCGGCGCGGGCGAACTCCTCGCCGTCGCCCAGCTGCTCGCCGTGGCCGACGCGGTAACCGCCACCGTGCAGCCAGAACAGCACCGGCCAGCCGCGCTCGGGCGCCGGGCCGTCCGGCGTGCAGACGTTGAGGTACAGGCAGTCTTCGTCGCAGACGGCAGCCGGGTTCATCGGGTCCGGCGCCTGCATCGCGTGCGGCCCGTACTCGGTCGCGACGTGCACACCGCCGGACAGCGACGGCGGCTGCGGCGCCCGCCACCGCAGCTCGCCGACCGGCGGGCGGGCGTACGGGACGCCGCGCCAGACGCGGACGCCGTCGCCCGCCAGCCCCACCAGCGCCCCGAGTTCGGTCGTGACCGTCGGGACGGAACCCATCAGAGGGAGGCCTGCTCGGCCGTCGGCAGGCAGACCTCGAACCGGGTGTTCCCCGGCTCCGACTCGACGCGCAGGTCGCCCTGGTGGCGCTCGACGACGATCTTCCACGAGATGTCCAGGCCCAGCCCGGTGCCCTCGCCGACCGGCTTGGTCGTGAAGAACGGCTCGAAGATCCGCGGCTTGATGTCCGCCGGGATGCCCGGGCCGGTGTCGCCGATCTCGACGCGGACCTGGTCGTTCTCCCCCCACGTCCGCAGCGTGAGCGTGCCCTCGCCCTTCATCGCGCCGAGGGCGTTGTCGATGATGTTCGTCCAGACCTGGTTCAGCTCGGCCGGGTACGCCGGGATCTTCGGCAGGCTGCGGTCGTACTCCTTGACCACGCGGACGCCGTCGCCGATCTTGCCGGACAGCATCACCAGCGTGGAGTCGAGGCCGTCGTGGACGTCGACCCACTGGTGCGGCGCCCGGTCCATCTGGGAGTACTGCTTGGCCTTGCCGACCAGGGCGGAAATCCTCGTGGTGGAGTCCTCGATCTCGCCCATCAGCATCTCGGTCTCGAGCGCGTAGGCGAGCCAGCGGACGGCGCCGTCGATGAAGGTGTCGCCGACCTGCTCCAGCACATGGTCGAGGTCGGCCGTGGTCAGGCCGGCGCGGACGTAGATGTCGGCGAGGTCCCAGCCGCCGTCGATGCCGCGGTCGTCGAACCAGTCGCCGATCTCGTCCTCGCGGTCGGCCTGCTGCATGGCCGTCAGCTTCTCGGCCTGCGCGACCTGCTTGACCAGGCGTTCCTGGACGTCGATGAGCTGGTAGAGCAGCTCCGGTTCGATGTCCTTCTTGGCCAGGAAGGCCAGCTTGTGGCGCATCCCGGCGACGCGTTCGCGCAGGGCGGACGTCGCCCGGACGGCGGCCGCGGCCGGGTTGTTCAGCTCGTGCGTCAGCCCGGCCGAGAGCTCGCCCAGCGCCAGCAGCCGGCGGCGCGAACCGATCACCGTGTCGCTGTTGCGCCAGCCGAGGTACATGCCCTCCAGCAGGTGCGTCGCCATCGGGAACCACCTGCGGAACTCGACGGAGAACTCCGCGGCGGGCAGCGCGAGCAGCGTCACGTCGCTCAGCGCCTGCACCGAAGCGCCGTAGCGGTGCTCGGCTTCCTGGTGCACGAAGAACTGCGTCGCGCCGAAGTAGGCGCCGCGCTGGTCGGACCGGTTCGTCTCGATCTCGGTGCCGCTGACCAGGCGCGTCATCCGGACGGCGCCGTTCAGGATCACGTAGAAGCAGGTCGCCTCGTCGCCCTCGCGGATGACGAACGAGTCGCCGTCGTACTCCTCGAGCACGGCGTTGGCGGCGACCCAGTCGAGCTGGGCTTCGGAAAGGTGTTCGAACAGGAAGAGGCCGCGAAGCTCTTCCCGCGGCAGTGCGCTCATTGTTCCTCCAGGTACCGGTGTACCAGCGTCACGGCCATCGCGCCCTCGCCGACCGCGGACGCCACCCGCTTGACCGACTGCGACCGCACGTCACCGGCCACGAACACGCCCGGGATCGACGACTCGAGGTAGTGCGGGTCACGGTCGAGCGGCCAGCCCGCCGGCCGCTGCCCGGCGCTCAGCAGGTCCGGCCCGGTGCACACGAAGCCGTACTCGTCGCGGTGGATGGCGTCGCCGAGCCAGTCGGTGCGCGGGGCGGCGCCGATGAAGATGAACAGGTGCCCGCTCTCGACCGTCTCGGTGACGCCGTTCTCGCACAGCGTGATCCGCTCGAGGTGGCCGTCGCCGTGCACCTGCTTGACGGTGGTGTGCGTGCGGACGTGGATGTTTTCGATGCCGGCGATCTGCTCGATCAGGTAGTGCGACATCGACGCTTCGAGGGACTCACCGCGCACCAGGATGGTGACGTCGCTGGCGTGCCGGGAGAAGAACACCGCGGCCTGCCCGGCCGAGTTGGCGCCGCCGACGATGTAGACGTGCTCGCCCTTGCACTCGGGCGCCTCGGTCGCGGCCGACCCGTAGTAGACGCCGCGGCCGGTGAGCTCCTCGATGCCGTCGGCCTCCAGGGCGCGGTAGTTGACGCCGCTGGCGAGGATCACCGAGTGCGCGGCGATCTCGCTGCCGTCGCCGAAGGTGATCACCCGCGACGAGCCGCGGGCTTCGAGGCCGACGACGTCGCGCGCGGTCAGCACCTCGGCGCCGAACTTCTGCGCCTGGCGCCGCGCCCGGTCGGTCAGCTGCGCGCCCGAGACGCCGTCCGGGAAGCCGAGGTAGTTCTCGATGCGCGAGCTCGTGCCGGCCTGGCCGCCGGTGGCCTTCTTCTCGACGAGGACCGTGCGCAGGCCTTCGGACGCGCCGTACACCGCGGCGCCGAGGCCGGCCGGGCCGCCGCCGATCACGACGAGGTCGTAGAACTCCTGCGCCGGCCGGGTCGACAAGCCGACCGCGTCGGCGATCTCGCTGCCGGTCGGGTTCTTGAGGACGGTGCCGTCCGGGGTGACGACGACCGGGATGTCCTTGTCGGTCGCTTCCGCGGCCTGCAGGATCCGGCAGCCCTCGTCGTCGTCGACCGAGTACCAGCGGTACGGGACGGCGTTGCGCGCGAGGAAGTCGCGCAGGTGGAACGACGGCGAGTTGTACCGGTGGCCGATGAGCTTGACCTCCTCGACCGGCTTGTCGCCGACCGCTTTCCAGGTCTCGACCAGGGCGTCGATCACCGGGTAGAGCTTCTCCTCCGGCGGGTCCCACGGCTTGAGCAGGTAGTGGTCGACGTCGACGACGTTGATCGCCTGGATCGCGGCGTCGGTGTCGGCGTAGGCGGTCAGCAGGGCACGGCGGGCGTGCGGGAACAGGTCCATCGCCTTCTCGAGGAAGGCGATCCCGTCCATCTGCGGCATCCGGTAGTCGGCGAGGATGGCCGCGACGGCGTCGCCGCGCAGCTTGATCTCGCGCAGCGCGTCGAGGGCGTCCGGGCCGGAGTCGGCGCGGATGACGCGGTAGTCCTTGCCGTAGCGCCGGCGCAGGTCACGGGCGACCGAGCGGGACACGGCGGGATCGTCGTCGACGGTCATCAGGATCGGCTGGCTCACGAGGTGCAGCCTACGGCGCTTCCCGCCCCGGAGGCGAAGAACGTCGTTTCGGCACCTGGACCCGCTCCAAGTCCTGGGCCACCACGATCTCGCCGTCGAACTCGGCCCGCGCCTCCGCTTCGAAGCGGTCCGGATCGGGGTAGCGCTGCGAGAAGTGGGTCAGCACGAGCTGCCGGACGCCGCACTCGGCGGCGACCCGGGCGGCCTGCCGCGCGGTCAGGTGACCGAAGCTCTCGGCCAGTGCGGTGTCCTCGGCGAGGAACGTCGCCTCGATCACGAGCGTGTCGGCGGTTTCGCTGAGGGCGTACACCGCGTCGCACAGGCGGGTGTCCATCACGAACGCGAACCGCTGGCCCGGCCGCGGCGTGCTGACGTCCTCGAGGCGGACGTCGCCGAGGCGGCCTTCGCGCTGGAGCTGGCCGACGTCCGGGCCCGCGATGCCGTGTTCGCGCAGCTTTTCGGGGAGCATGGTGCGGCCGTCGGGCTCGGTCAGCCGGTAGCCGAACGCCTCGACCGGGTGGCTCAGGCGCTTCGCTTCGAGGGTGAGCTTCCCGGTGGCGATCGGGCCGTCCTCGGCGATCGGGTGTTCCCGCAGGTCGGCCTGCTCGTAGAAGGCCGTCGCGTGCCGCATCCGCTCGAAGTAGTGCGCGCCGGACGCCGGGAAGTGGGCGTGGACGGGGTGCGCGACCTTGTCCAGCGACAGCCGCTGGATCACGCCGGGCAGGCCGAGGCTGTGGTCGCCGTGGAAGTGCGTGACGCAGATCCGCGTGACGTCCGTGGCGGCGACGCCGGCCCGCAGCATCTGGCGCTGGGTGCCTTCGCCGGGGTCGAAGAGGATGCCCTCGCCGTCCCAGCGCAGGAGGTAGCCGTTCTGGTTGCGGTGGCGCGTGGGCACCTGGGACGCGGTGCCCAGCACCACCAGTTCGCGGGTCGACACCCCCGCACGGTACTCAGGCGGCGAGTTTCCGGAGGCGGAACGCCAGCACCAGCAGCATGATCCCGTACAGGAGCGCGTAGATGCCGACGAGCAGCGCGATGCCGTAGGCGCCGGCGATGGGGTTGATCACGATGAGGATGCCGGCGAGCACGGAGATCGCGCCGGCCGCGATGAGGAACGCCTCGCCGCGGATCTGCTTGCGCAGGCGGACCGCGGCGGCGATTTCGGCGATCCCGGTGATGATCGCCCAGAAGCCGACCAGCAGGGCCAGCAGCAGGACGGTGAGGCCGGGCCAGACGAGGACGAGGATCCCGGCGACGATGCCGAGCGCGCCGAGGACGCCGTAGGCCACCCGGTGCCCGGTGTCACCCGGGCGGAACGCCTGCATCAGGCCGCCGATGCCGTCGACGATCGCGTACACGCCGTACAGGATCGCCAGGACGAGGACGGTGGCGCCGGGCCAGATCAGCGCGAAGAGCCCGAAGAGCACGGCGAAGACGCCGCGGACGGCCGCGATCGGCCAGGCCCTGCGGGGTTCGACGACGGTGAACGCTGCGAAAGAGGTCATCTGCCGCTCCCGGATCTAGGGACTCCCAGTATCGCGGCGTTTACCCCGTCCGGCGCCCCGAACACCCCGTTCGGTGTATTCCACATAGGACCGGCGTGCGCCGCGGCCGCCACCACGGCGCACGCCGGTTGCTCAGGGGTAACTCACCAGGTTGACGGCCTTGGTCCCGGACGGCGTAGCCGGGCCCGTGTTGTTGATCACGTGCGTGATCGTGCCCTGGTAGTTGAGCGACACGGTCACCATGTCGTGGAACCGGACACCGGGCGTGTTCGGCGCCTCGTAGGCGTGCGCGCTGGCCACGGACGGGTTGGTGCTGAAGTAGCAGTAGCTGCCCAGGCCCCACGCTTCGTGACTGGTGACGTTCGGGCCGACCTTGTAGGCGGAGAAGCCCTGCGTCGAGCCGTTCATCCAGCTCGCCTGGTTCGGCACGTCGTAGGGCATCTCGTTCTGGAAGAAGTAGGTGCGGCCGCCGTTGCCGTTCCAGACCACCTGCGTCTTCTGGTAGTGCTCGACGAAGAGGCCGTACATGGTGACGTCGTTGCCGTTGACGATCAGCCCGGTGTCGGCGGTGTTGGTGGTCCAGCCGACGTATTCGTTGCGCTCGGCGTGGTCGGCGCGCCAGATCCACATGTGGTCGCCGATGACGTTGCTGCTGTTGACGACCAGGCTGGTCGCCGCCTTGCCGACGGCGGCGCCGCCGATCCGGAAGAACACGTCGTGCAGCGACGTCGGGTTCGCGGCGTGGTTCGCGCTCGCGCCGGCCGGGCCGACCTGCATGAGCGTGTTCGAGCTGGTCGTGCCGGCGTCGATCAGCAGGCCGGCGAGCTTGACGCCGTCGACGTCGTCGACGGTCATCGCGGTGATGCCGTTGTCCGGGATCAGCGTGGCGATGCCGAGACCGAGCACGACGGTGTCCGGCCGGGTCACCCGCAGCGTCTGGTTCAGGTGGTAGACACCGGGCGTGACCAGCAGGTTCTTGCCGGCGGCGAGCGCGGCGTTCAGGTCCGCGGCGGTGGCGCCGGGCTTGGCGATGTAGAACTGGTCGATCGGCAGGGAGGTGCCGGGAGCGGCGCCGTTCGCCCAGCTCGTGCCGGACGCGTTGGTCTTCACGCCCGGGACGAACACCTGGTACTTGCCCGCGCCGTCGATGTAGAGGAACGGCTTCTCGCGGGTCACCGGCGTCTGGCCGACGGTGGTGTAGGGCGGGCTCGGGAAGGTGTTCGCCGGAGCGCCCTGGACGCCCGCGAAGACCATGTTCCAGTTCGAGCCGTTCCAGCTGCCGAACTGCGAGTTGCGCGAGATCCACTGCTGCTGGGAGCCGGAGCGGACCTGGCCGTCGATCTTCGTGTCGGAGATCCAGCCGCCGCTGGCCCAGCCGCCGTCGTCGAGCTGCAGGTCACCGCGGACGTGCATGCGGCGGTAGGGGGCGGCCTGGCTGACGGCCCAGCGGTCGGCGCCGCCGTTCGGCGTCACGGACAGGTTTTCGGCGCCCCGCCAGAAGTTCTGGGTGGCGTTCTGCGGCGGGAACCAGTCGGCCTCGACGTGCACGGCGCCGTTGATGTTCACGGCGTCGGGACTCAGGCCGAGGCCGAGGACCTGCGTGTAGAAGCCGACGTTGACGTCGTTGGCGTAGGTGCCGGGCTTGAACATGACGGCGTAGCGCTGGCTGCCGAACTGGTTGCGCTCTTGCTGGGAGAAGATGCTGTTGAGCCGGCTCTGGATGGTCGAGCTCGGCATCGACGGGTCGAAGATCACCACGTTCGGGCCGAAGTCGGGTTGTCCGGGCTGGCTGGTGTTCACGGGCGTCAGCATGAAGGATTGGGCCCCGGTGCCGTTGCAGGTGTACTGCTGGAGCTGCACATCGCCGGTGGACGCCCCGGGGACGTCGAGGCACTTCCCGCTGTTGCGGCTGACGAAGTGGTACCGGCCGCCGCCTTCGTCGACGGCCTGCCACTGCTGGTTGGCCCCGCCCCCGTAGGTCCAGAGCTGCAGCAGGCCACCATCGGCGGCGGACACGTCCTTGACGTCCCAGGCGGCGGCCGGGTTGGAGCGGGCGTTGACCCGGAAGTAGCCGTCCCCGGTGGCCTGGAACTGCCACTGCTGCGAAGCGGTCTGGTTGCAGGCGTACTGCTGGACAACGGTCCCATCGGCCGTCCCGGCACCCCGCGCATCGACGCACTTCCCGCTGTTGACGGCGGCAACGGTGTACCACCCGTCCGGCGTCACGGCGGCACTCGCCGTGGCTGTCGTCATGCTTCCGACCAGGACCGACGCTGCCGCGAGCAGCGTCATCACCCGCCGTCTCGTCATCGAAGCCTCCTCTGCCGCATCTGCGGCGTCATCGAGAGGTGTGCCCGGTGGTGAAGACGCGGCGTAACGGGCGGGGACCTCGGCGTCACAACCGCGCAAAATGTAACGGCGGCCACAGGCGGAGGTCAATACAGGACTAAAAATAAGGTGTGAACGTGCAGGTCAGCGGCTTTGCGGGGTTGTGGGTACCCCCGCGTGGAGGCCCTCTGGGCGGGGTGTACTGTATGGGCATACGAGATGCGGAGTTCACCTTCGCCTCGGGGCTATGGCGCAGCTGGTAGCGCACCTCACTGGCAGTGAGGGGGTCAGGGGTTCGAGTCCCCTTAGCTCCACAGTGACGAAACACCGCCCACCGGATCCGACGATCCAGGTAGGGCGGTTTTTTCGCTGTACCGGATCTTGAGTTTCGTCAAGAAGAACTTCAGCTCGATCGGTAGCTGGGCAAAACTGGGGCACCGGCCCGAGGACGGCGAAATGGGGTCACTACAACTGCCCCAGTCGGGTCCCCCGGGCAGGTGGACGCCAAAGGTTCTTTGCGCGCACCGACGTGCCATCGGCGGCAAGCTCAGCTCCCTCGCCGAATCTCGTCACGAAGCGGTTCGCCGCGCATCACCGCAGTCCTGTCTCCTTTGGAGCCGCGGCTGAGCGACTGACGCCTTGAGGACGCGTGCGGCGGGAGCGAGCGCGGCAGCCTTTTCGCTGGTGGTGATCTGCGCCGGCCTGAACGGCGCGGAGAAATCGTTGGTGGCGTCCACCAGGATGCGCCCGTCCCAGTCCGTCAGGTCGTCGAGCACTGCGGCGACCTGATCCCGGGTACGAGCGGCGCGCGAAGGCCGAGCCGATCGCACCCGCTCCGACGGTCTTGCGCCCGCAGGCCTTCAGTCCAGCCTCAACCGGGAGGGACATTCCCTCGCGGTGCAGCTACCAGATGCCCTCAGCGGCGGCACGCGTTGTCGCAGAAAGGACGTCTTGCCGACCGACCGCACGCGCACAGCGCCATACGCGTGTCCTGGTGAGACTCGCCGCCGGCGCCGGTCAGGACGAGGTTGCCGCGGATGAGGGTTGGGCCATCGTCGGTCGCGGTCACGACTGTCGGATCGGGTGCGCGTTCGTCGGTGCCGTCACGTCGTGTGTAGCGCAACGCGCCGCTGGGGCAGCGTTCCACCACCTCGGCGACTGCGTCAGCCTCGGCGTTGTCCGGGGTGATCCAGGGGCGCGCTTGGACGTCGAACACGGCCGGCAGCCCGCGCAGGCACTCGGCGAAATGGAGGCAGCGGCTGCCGTCGAAGCTGACAGTGATGTCGGATCCGCGGTAGGACTTGGGCGCCGGGTCACTCATCGCGGCGTCGCGCCGAGGTGCCGCCGGCGAGCGTGGTCGTCACAAGGGCGCATGATCATCCCTCGGTTCATCGCGTGAAGATTCATGTATCGTGGCGAGTGTAGTACACGGAGATCACGCAGAGCCAGGTTCGGCCGGTGGCGGACAGCGCTGACCAGCCCGGCTTCGACAGGCCGCCTGCGCGGAGCTGCCGGCGCAGGTTCGGCGCGCTCGCAGTGACTTCCGCGGCGTCAGCGCGACTCGCCGTGGTCGACGCGGGCGCCGAGGTCCGGCGACGCTGGAGACGGAGGCACCTGCTGGATCCCGCCGACCCGGTTGTCGGTGCTGTGACCGCCGGCGTCGCGAGCAAGTGGGTGTCACGACCGAGTCCCTTGCCGAGAGCGCCGTACTTTTGGAGGATCGACCGGTGGAGCTGATCGGCCGAGAGCACGACATCACGTCCCTGCGGGACTTCTTCGACGGCGCGGGCGTGCGGGGTGGGGCCGTGCTGGTGGTCGGCGACGCCGGCGTCGGCAAGACAGCGGTGCTCGACGCATTCGCCGACGGCGAGGCCCGGCGCGGCGTTCGCGTCCTGCGGGCCGCCGGCGTGCAGTTCGAGGCCGACGTCAACTACTCCACGCTGAACCAGCTGATGTTCCCGCTCGGCGACGAGATGACGACCCTCGACCCGGGGCAGCGCACCGCCCTGCGGTGCGCGCTCGGCTTCGAGATCGGCCAGGTCCCCGACCGGCTCGTCGTGTCCAACGCCGCCTTGCTGTGCCTGCGCGCCGCCGCGGCCGAAAACCCGATCCTGCTCGTCGTCGACGATCTCCACTGGGTGGACCGGGCCAGCGCCGAAGTGCTCGGCTTCGTGGCCCGCCGCCTGGTCGGCAGCCCGATCGTGTTCCTGGCGGCCTGCCGATCCGCGGAGCGAGGTTTCTTCCGCAACAGCGGGCTGACCGAGATCGTCCTGCCGCCGCTGCCCACCGCCGCGGCCCGGACCCTGGTCGACCGCCGGTTCCCGGACCTGGCGCCCGCGGTGCGGCAACGGCTGCTCGCCGAAGCGGCCGGCAATCCGCTGGCCCTGCTGGAACTGCCGTCCGCCTTGGACGGCGACCAGCGCACCGACTTCACCGCGCTCCCCGCGGTTCTGCCCCTGTCCGAGCGGCTCCAGGCGATGTTCACCTCCCGGGTGCGCGACCTGCCGCAGCGGTGCCGGCTGATGCTGCTGCTCGGCGCGCTCGGCGGCACCACCGACCCGGCGCGCCTGCGCGCGGCGGGCGGCAGCGCCTGCGACCTCGACGACCTCGCCCCGGCGGAGGAGAGCCGGCTGGTGCAGCTCAGCGGCGGGCGGCCGAGCTTCCGCCACCCGCTGATCGGCGCGGCCGTCGTGGAGGCGGCCTCGGAACGGGACCGGCGCTGGGCCCACGGCGCGCTGGCCGCCGTCGTCGATACCCCGGAGCGGCGGGTCCGCCACCTCGCCGAATCCGCGGTCGGTCCGGACGAACAGATCGCCGGGCAGCTGGAGGACACCGCCCAGGCCCTGCTCCGCCAGGGTGACGCCCTCGGTGCCGTCACCGCGCTGACCCGCGCGGCCGAGCTCAGCCCGGCGGCCGCCGACCGGAGCCGCCGCCTGGCCGAAGCCGCCTACATCGGCGCGGAAGCCGGCGGGGAGATGGCCACCGCGAGCAGGCTGCTGGGCGACGCGCGGCGCACCGGATCCCTCGAGACCCACTCGCTGCACGCCGCCGCGGCCGCCGCGCACCTGCTGATCAACGCCGAGAGCGACGTGACCACCGCACACCGGCTCCTGGCCGGGGCGATCGAGGCCGGCGAACACGGCTTCGACGCCAACGACCCCGTCCTGACCGAGGCCATGCACAGCCTGATGCTGATCAGCTGGTGGGTGGGCACCGAGGAGGCCGGACAGGCGTACCGGGCGCTGGTCGACCGGCTGAAACCGGCACCCACGCCGGTGACCCGGGTGAACGCGGTCGTCTTCACCGACCCCGCCCGCGCCTCCGCCGGGGACATCGCCACCCTCGACGGCCTGATCGACTCCGTGGGCACCGACCCCGAACCCACTCAGCTCGTCCGGATCGGCACCGCCGCCCTGTTCGCCGACCGGCTGCACCGCCTGCGTGCCCCGGAACGCCGGCTGGCCGAAACCCGCCGGGAGGGCAAGGGCTCGGCCCGGCGGCACCTCGGCGCGCTGATCCACCTGGCGCTCGACGCCTTCCACGGTGGCCGCTGGACCGAGGCCGGCGAGTGGGCCGACGAGGGACTCGTCGTGTGCGCCGAACACGGGTTCCGGTTCTTCCGCTGGTACTTCGACTGGGTGCACGCGCTCGTCGCGGCCGCGCGAGGCCGGGTCGAGGCCGCCCGGCAGCTGACCGACGACACGATCCGCTGGGCCGGCGCCCACCAGGCCGCGGGCGTCACCTACTTCGCCCTGCAGGCGCGCACGCTGGCCGACATCGCCGCCGGCGACCACGAATCCGCCTACCACCACGCGACCCGGCTCAGCCCGGCCGGGCAGCTCGCGCCGTACCGGCCCACCGCGCTGTGGGCCGGCTTCGACCTCGTCGACGCCGCTCTGCACACGGGACGCCGCGCCGAGGCCGCCGCGCACGCCGCAACCCTCCGCGAAGCCCACCTGGACACCGTGTCGCCCCGGCTGGGCCTGCTGAGCGCCGCGGCCGGCGCGCTGGCGGCCGAGGACGACGACGCCCGCGACCTGTTCGACACGGCCTTGGCGATCACGAACCCGGACCAGTGGCCGTTCGACGTGGCCCGGGTGCGCCTCGCGTACGGGGTCCGGCTGCGCCGCCTGCGCGACACCGCCGCGGCGCGCGAACAGCTGACCCTCGCGCACGACGCGCTGTCGGCACTCGGCGCGGTCCCGTGGCGCGACCGCGCCGCCAACGAGCTGCGCGCGACGGGGCTGACCCGGCGGTCGGCGCCCGAGGGCCGGGCCGAGCTGACCCCGCAGGAGCGCGAGATCGCCGAGCTCGCCGGTGCCGGCCTGACCAACAAGCAGATCGGGCAGAAGCTGTTCCTCTCCCACCGGACCGTCGGCGACCACCTGTACAAGATCTTCCCCAAGCTGGGCATCACCTCGCGCGCCGCGCTGCGGGACGCGCTGACCGCTTACCAGCAGGACGAGCAGGTGGACACCACAGTCATGTGACGGGTGCTGTCCCGCCCGGGCGCGGTGACCCTGGACGGTATGAACCCAGACCCGCATCCCGGGATCCACTGGCCCCCCGGCTGGGGGCCGGACCGCTGCGACAGCTTCGTCCACCACCGGCGCCGGACCTCCGCGCCCACCGGCGCGGTCTTCGCGAAGCTCGCCGCCGTCGAAGAGTGGCCGAAGTGGCAGCGCGCGGTGGACCGCACCGAACTCGCCGGTGACCTGGCCGTCGGCAGCCGGTTCGTGGTCGTGTCCCCGCCGCACACCTTCGACGGGATCGTCGGCGAGTTCGTGCCGCCGACCCGGTTCGGCTGGGCCGCGGTCGGCGACCAGCTGAGCTTCTACCAGTCGTGGCTGCTGCTGGAGGACCCCGGCGGAGGCGCCCTGGTGATCTTCGAGGAGGCGTCCCGCGGGTTGGCGGCCCTGCTGCCCACCGGCCGGGCCGAGCTGACGCGCGGCTGGCTCGACACGCTGCCGCCCGCGCCCGAGCCGTGACGGGGTACCGGGTTCTCCGCGCGACAGTCCATACAGGCGGGTCACTCACCACGGTGAGCGGCCCGCCTGTCGGCGTTCCGGCTCCCGTATCGTCCGGGTGCTGAACCGTTTCGGAGGTGTGGGCCCATGGCGGATGCGCCGATCGTCCTGCTGCACGGCTTCTACCACGGCTCGTGGGCGTGGACGGACGTCGTCGCCGAGCTCGCCGCCCGTGGCCGCGCGGCGGTCGCGGTCGACATGGCGGCGCACGGACTGCTGGCGAAAGCCCCGCTCGCGGCGAACCGCCGCCCGTTCGACCCGGCGGCCTTCGCCACCGAGCCGTCGCCGGTCGCCGGGATCGGGCTCGACGCCGCCGCCGACCTGCTGATCGCCCAGCTGAAACGAGCCGGCCGGGGCAACCCGGTGTCGGTGGTGACCCACAGCATGGGCGGGGCGGTGCTGACGAGGACGGCCGAGCGGGAACCCGGCCTTCTCGCCCACATGGTGTACCTCGCCGCCTACATGCCGGCCACCGGCACGCCCTGCCTGGTCTACCCGTCGCTGCCCGAGGGCAGCAGCAACCGGTTCATGCCGCTGCTGGTCGGGGACCCGGCGGCCACGGGCGCGCTGCGGATCGACCCCCGCAGTCCCGACCCCGCCGTCCAGGACGCCATCCACGAGGCCTTCTACGGCGACGTCGAGCCTTCGACCGCTGCGGCCGCGGCCGCGCTGCTGAGTTGCGACGCGCCACTGGCGATGGTCACCGACAGCACGGAACTCACCGAGCACGGCTGGGGTTCGCTCCCCCGCACCTACGTGGTGTGCACCGAGGACCGCACCATCCCGGCTCCGCTGCAGCGGCTGTTCATCAGCCAGGCCGACGCGGCCTTCCCCGCGAACCCCACGACGGTCGTCGAGCTGACGGCGTCGCACTCGGCGTTCCTGTCCGTCCCCGGCCGCGTCGCCGAACTCCTCGCCGACCTCCCCTGACGGCGACTGCTCACCCGGCGACCGTCACGGTCACGGTCATCTGACGGGCGCTGCTCCCCCGCCGTCCGGACAACCATGGTTTCCGTCAGTACGAACGAAAACCCCGATCCTCACGGAGGAAACCATGGCCACCACCAAGCCGACCATCGTCCTGTCGCACGGCGCGTTCGCCGAGTCCGGCGGCTGGGGTCCGGTCGTCGAGCGCCTGCAGGCCGCAGGGCACCGCGTCGTCGCGGCGGCCAACCCGCTGCGCTCGGTGGCCTACGACGCCGCCCAGCTGCGCGCCCTGGTCGACACCATCGACGGCCCGGTCGTCCTGGTCGGTCACTCCTACGGCGGAATGGTCATCAGCAAGGCCGCCGCGGGCGCCTCGAACGTCACGGCCCTGGTCTACATCGCGGCCTTCGCCCCGGAAGCCGGTGAGAGCGCCGCGGACCTGTCCGGCCAGTTCCCCGGCAGCACCCTCGCCGAGACGCTCCGCCCGGTCCCGCTGCCCGACGGCAACCAGGACATGTACGTCGCCCAGGAGCTCTACCGGCGGCAGTTCGCCGCCGACGTGCCCGAGGAGACGACCCGGGTGATGGCGGCCACCCAGCGGCCGATCACCGCCGCGGCGCTGAACGAGGCCGCCGACGGCCCGCAGGCCTGGGCCGGTGTCCCGAGCTACTTCCTGATCGCCGAGGCGGACAAGAACATCCCGGCCGCCGCCCACCACTTCATGGCCGAGCGGGCCAAGGGCGAGGTCGTCAGCATCGAGGGCGCCTCCCACGCCGTGTTCGCCTCGCACCCGGCCGAGGTCGCCGATCTCGTGCTGCGCGCGGCCGGCGCCTGAACCCTTTCCTCGTTCCCTCAACCGCACCGCTACCCGCGGTGCCGGCCCGTCCGGGCCGCGGTGGCCCGCGGTCCGGACGGAGTGATGTCGCACCCGGAGAGCATCATGACCAGCACGCTGGATTCCCCGCCAATACCCGTTGACCACCCCCGTACTGCCGGCTCCCGCCCGGCACCGGCGCGGCTGCCGCTGACCACGTTGGCCATCGGTTTCGGCCTCGCCGGCCTGGCCGAGGCATGGACCGAAGCCGCCCCGGCCCTGGCCTTGCCACGGCTGGTCCCCCAAGCGTTCTGGGCACTCGCGGCGATCGCGTGGACGTCGCTGCTGATTGCCCACCTTGTCCGCGGCGCGCGCAGCGGTGAACGGCTGAGCAGCCAGCTGCGGCACCCCGCGCAAGGTCCTATCGCCGCGTTGGCCCCGGTCACCGCGATGCTGCTCGCCGCTGATCTCTTCAGGTGGTCACCCGCCGGCGGACGCGCGTTTTTCCTGCTCGCCGTGGCCGTGGCCGCGATCCTCGCCGCCTGGCTGTTCGCCTCCTGGTTCGAGGGGCGGCTCGCGCTCGAGTCCCTGCACCCGGGTTACCTGCTGCCGACGGTGGCGCCGGGGCTGGTCGGCGCCGACGTGGCGCACGCTGTGGGCTACCACGGTCTGGCGTGGGCGCTGTTCGGCGTCGGGACGTTCTTCGCCGTCACCCTGACCGCGATGGTCCTCCTGCGCCTCATATTCCGCCCGCCTCTGCCGGACGCACTCGTTCCCACCACGGCGATTCTGCTGGCCCCGCCCGCGGTCGCCGGGATCGCCTGGTTTTCCCTTCACGGTCACGTCGCCGACCCCGTCGCCCAGGCGATCGCCGGCCTCGGCGTCCTGCTGGTGCTGGTGCAAGCCGCGATGGTGCCGCGTTACCGCAGATTGCGCTTCACTCTGGGGTTCTGGTCGTTCACTTTCCCGCTGGCCGCCGCGGTGGCGTTGGCCGAAGAGTGGCTCGAAGTGGTCCGGCCGGCCGGCTGGGTCCCGCTCACCGGTGCACTGCTGGTGTTCGTCACGATCGTCATCGGCGTCATCGCCGCCCGATCGGTGTGGACGACGAGTCGCCGGGCGGCGGATCACCCGCGGATCACTTGACAGTTCATGTAAACCATCTTTACGATCAGTCGATCACCCGCCCGGCTCAGGGTGGGTGTCGGCCTCTCGACGAGGTGCTGTCCCGCACTGCCTGACAGCCGCCACTGTGGCAGCAGACGAGCCGATCCCGTGCACCCGTGCGGTGATCGCTCCCTAGCTTCCGAGGAGCGGTATGTCTTCGATGACAGACGATCACCACCGGCGGATACCACGCCGGCGGTGGAAGGTGGCCGCCGCAACGGCCCTCGTCGGTGCCACCACGGCGGGATCCCTGCTCGCGTTACCGACCGGCATCGCGCAGGCCGCGACCACCGCCAGCGTCTGGCTCACCACCGCCGACCGCTCGAACCTGTTGCGGCAGCAGGGAAGCGTTTCCTTCGGCGGCGGTGGCAGCGGCCCGGTGATCACCGTGAACCCGAATGCGACCTACCAGTCGATGGTCGGGTTCGGCGCGTCGTTCACCGACGCCGCCGCGTGGAACGTCTTCAATTCTCCGCGGCGCGACGAGATCATGAACGCCCTGTTCAACCCGGGCACCGGAGTCGGGCTCAGCTTCCTGCGCCAGCCCATCGGCGCGACCGACTTCTCGCGCAGCTTCTACACCTATGACGACGGCGCCGCCGACCCGAGCCTGTCGCGGTTCTCCGTCGCCCACGACAACGCCTACATCCTGCCATTGGTCAAGCAGGCCAAGGCTTTGAACCCGAAACTGTCCATCATGGCCACGCCGTGGAGCGCGCCGGCCTGGATGAAGAACAACAACAACCTCATCGGCGGCAACCTCAACGACAGCCGGATCGGCACCTACGCCGACTACCTCGTCAAGTTCACCCAGGCCTACGGCGCCGCCGGAGCACCGATCGACTACCTCAGCGTGCAGAACGAACCCAAGTTCTCCCCACCCGGCTATCCCGGCATGCCGATGTCCTCGGGGCAGCAGGTGAACATCATCAACACCCTCGCACCCAAGCTGCGGGCGGCCGGGCAGAACGCCAAGATCCTCGGCTACGACCACAACTGGGACGACGTCGACTACCCCCAGCAGGTCAACTCCGGTGCCGGGAACAACGTCGCCGGTTCGGCCTGGCACTGCTACGGCGGTGACACCCCGAACTGGCAGTCCGTCGTGCACAACGCCCAGCCGAACAAGGACATCTTCTTCACCGAGTGCTCCGGCACCTCCTCCGGCGACGACGCCAGCACATTCCGGGACACGTTGCGCTGGCACGGGATCAACCTCGCCATCGGCGCCACCCGCAACTGGGCCAAGTCCGTGGCGCTGTGGAACCTGGCCCTGGACAACAACCACGGCCCGGTCATCGGCAGCTGCACCAACTGCACCGGCGTCGTCACCACCAACGGCTCGAACGTCACCTACAACGCCGAGTACTACGTCCTCGGCCACCTCAGCAAGTTCGTCCAGCCCGGCGCCGTGCGGATCGACTCCACCGGCTACGGCGACGGCGGCATCCAGAACGTCGCCTTCCGCAACCCCGACGGCACGATCGCCCTCGTCGCCTTCAACAGCGGTGGCACGCAGAACTTCCAGGTCTCCTACGGCGGCCAGTCGTTCGGCTACTCCCTGCCCGGCGGCTCGATGGCCACGTTCACCTGGCCCGGCAACGGCGGCACCACCCCACCGCCGACCGGGCGCACCGGCGCCGTCTCGGCCCTGGGCAAGTGCCTCGACGTCACCGACGGCTCCACCGCCAACGGCAACCGGCCCCAGCTGTGGGACTGCACCTCCGGCCCGAACCAGCAGTGGACCCTGGGCACCGACGGGACCGTCCGCGGCCTCGGCAAGTGCCTCGACGTCACCGGCAGCGGCACCGCCGACGGCACGGCGGTCCAGCTGTGGGACTGCTTCGGCGGCCCGAACCAGAAGTGGTCGGCCGGCGCGAACGGCTCGCTGGTCAACGCCGGCACCGGCAAGTGCCTCGACGTGACCGGCGGCGGCACCGCCAACGGCACCAAGGTGCAGATCTGGACCTGCACCGGCGGCCCCAACCAGCGCTGGACGGTGCCCGCGTGATCGTCCACAACGGACGCGCACTGACCGTCGCCGTCCTCGTCGCGGCCGGGGTGGCGATCGCCGCCCCGGCCGCGGAGGCGGGCACCGGTGCGATCACCGGCATCGGCGGCAAGTGCCTCGACGTCCCGGCCGGCACCAACGGCACGCGGGTGCAGCTGTGGTCGTGCACCGGCGGCACCGCACAGCAGTGGACCGCCCGCTCCGACGGCACGATCAGCGCGGCGTCCGGCAAGTGCCTCGACGTGGCCGGGGGTTCCCGCGCCGACGGCGCGGCGGTCCAGGTCTACGACTGCAACGGCACCGGCGCCCAGCAATGGCGGCCCCAGAACGGCACCCTCGTCAACACCGCATCCGGGAAGTGCCTCGACGCCACCGGAGTGTCCTCGGCGGACGGCACTCGGCTCCAGCAGTGGACCTGCACCGGCGGGACGAACCAGCGGTGGACCCTGCCGGGCGGCACGACCGTCCCCGCGACCGGTTTCTGCCCGGACGGACCGTTCGGGTCGCCCCTGCCATCGGGACACCTCACGGCGGTCAAGATCCGGGACGGCTACAACTTCCTCGAGGGACCGACCTGGGACAAGGCAACCCAGAGCCTGCTGCTGACGAACATGCACGACGGGACGGGCGAAGAGAACGTCCAGCCGTCGGACATCCTGCGCTACACCCCGGCGACGGGAACGTTCACCACGGTGATCCCGGCCGCGGGCAGCAACGGGCTCGCATTGAGCCGTGACGGCAAGTCCGTCCTCGCGGCCACCCACGACCAGCGCACCGTCTCGGCGTACGACCTGGCGACCGGACAGCGGACCACGGTCGCGGCCGGCTACCAAGGACGGCGGTTCAACTCGCCGAACGACCTCACCCAGGGCCCGGACGGCACCGTCTACTTCACCGACCCCGACTTCCAGCGCGCCGACCGCCCGGACGAGATGGGCGGCAAGACCGGCGTGTTCCGGGTGCGCGACGGCGTCGTCTCGTTGATCGACGACACCATCCGCGAGCCCAACGGGATCGAGCTGTCCCCGGACGGCACAACGCTGTACGTGGGCGGGAACGCCACCGGCAAGATCTACCGGTACCCGGTGAACGCCGACGGCAGTACCGGCCCTCGCGCCGACTTCGCGTCACTGGCGGGCACCGACGGCGGCACGGTCGACTGCGCGGGCAACGTCTACCAGGTGACCTACGGCGACGGGATCGTCCACGTCTACTCCCCGTCCGGGCAGTCGCTCGGCACGATCTCCGCCGGGCCGAACGCCACCAACGCCGCCTTCGGCGGCCCGGACGGGAAGACGCTGTACATCACCTCCGGCACGCCGTCCGGCGGTGGGGACAGCGGAAACTTCGCGCTCTACCGCGTTCAGCTGAACGTGCCGGGCTGGCCGTACTGAATCGCCGGTACGAGCGGCTGCTGCTGTCCCCTCCGGGATCCGGAGGGGACAGCAGAAGCGGCGGCGGTCCGGTCCGCGGAACTCAGGACCGGATGAACTCGAGCAGGTCGGCGTTGATCGTGTCGGCCTGGGTGGTGGGCATGCCGTGCGGGAACCCGGCGTAGGTCTTCAGGGTGCCGTTCTGCAGCAGCTTCGCCGAGAGCGGGCCCGAGTCGGCGTAGGGGACGATCTGGTCGTCGTCGCCGTGCATGACCAGCGTCGGGACGGTGATCTTCTTGAGGTCCTCGGTGAAGTCGGTCTGGGAGAAGGCGACGATGCCGTCGTAGTGGGCCTTCGCGCCGCCCATCATGCCCTGGCGCCACCAGTTCTGGATCAGTGCTTCCGACGGCTCCACGCCCGGCCGGTTGAAGCCGTAGAACGGCCCGGACGGCAGCGCCCGGTAGAACTCCGAGCGGTTGGCCGCCAGCTGGGCCTGCAGGTCGTCGAAGACGCTCTTGGGCAGGCCGCCGGGGTTGGCGTCGGTCTGCACCATCAGCGGCGGGACGGCCGCGATCAGGACGGCCTTGGCCACGCGGGACTCGCCGTGGCGGGCGATGTAGTGCACGACCTCGCCACCGCCGGTCGAGTGGCCGACGTGGACGGCGTCGTGCAGGTCGAGGTGGGCGGTCACCGCGGCCAGGTCGTCGGCGTAGTGGTCCATGTCGTGCCCGTCGGCGACCTGCGCCGAGCGGCCGTGTCCGCGCCGGTCGTGGGCGATGACGCGGTAGTCGTGCTGCAGGAAGAACAGCAGCTGGGTGTCCCAGTCGTCGGCCGAGAGGGGCCAGCCGTGGCTGAACACGATCGGCTGGCCGGTGCCCCAGTCCTTGTAGAAGATCTCGACACCATCGGTGGTGGTGATGGTCGGCATCGGCGTGGTCTCCGTCCCTGAAGGTGAGGCATGGCCTCGTTGCGGTCACGGTGGCTCCCGGCATCTCCGCAAGCCGCCTTGTTCGACAGTGACCATCGTGGCCTTGCCGTCGGCCCCGTAGCGCCCGTCAAATGACGGATTCGTCGGGTTACCGACACTCCGTGACCGTGCGGCGGGGTTCGGCTCACTCCTCGTGTTTCTGCAGGACGGATCGGGGGTGAACGCCGATGCCGACCAGGTCGCGGTAGTCCGGATGGGCCGCGATCCAACTCGCGTAGAACGGGCACAGCGGCACCACCCGCAGTGCCCGGCCGCGCACGTCGTCGAGGGACTGGCGGGCCAGCTTGCTGCCCAGGCCACGGCCCTCGTAGGCGGGTGCCACCTCGGTGTGGACGAACACGATCCGCTGTCCTTCGAGGTAGTAGACGGCGAATCCCGCGAGTGCGCCGTCCACGGTGATCTCGTAGCGGTGCTGAGCGGGGTTGTCGCGCACGTCGATGTCGCTCATGGTTTCTCCTGCAGGGTCAGCTGGGGTCGGGGCGGAGGCGGACGACGCGTTTGCCGAAGCCGTGCCGGGTGGCGACGTCGACGTAGGCGCGGCGGATCTCCTCGAGCGGGTACTCGGCCTCGATCGGCACGACGACCTTCCCGGACACGATCAGCTCCGCCAGCTCGGCCCAGATGCCGGGTGCCATGGCGTCCCCGTTGCCTCGGGCCTGCACACCGTAGCGTTGCACTGCCGCGTGGTCGGCGATCGTGTTGATCCGGTGCGGGGGCACGCCGAGCTCGATGGCGAGGTCGACGTACCCCCCGCCGAAGGTGTCGATGACCGCGTCGATCCCGTCGGGAGCCAGCTCCTGCAGCCGGGCACCCGGATCCGGTCCGTACGCGACAGGCTCGACGCCGAGGTCGTCCAGGCGCGGCGCGTTGCGCAGCGACGTGCCGCCGATGACGCGGGCACCGGTGAGCCGGGCCAGTTGCACGGTGAACACCCCGGCACCACCCGATGCCGAGGACACGAACACCGTCTCGCCCGCAGCCGGCTTGACCGCCGCGACGCCCGCCCACCCGGTGGCACCCGAGGCGGGAATGGTCGCGGCGGACGCGAAATCGATTCCGGCGGGAAGCCTGGCCGCGGTATTCGCGTCGACGACGGTGAAGTCGGCCATCGCGGCGCGAGGCGCGAACCCGATCACCGGGTCGCCGACGGCGAAGCCGGTGACGCCCGGGCCGAGCCCGACGACCACGCCGGAGAAATCGTGCCCCTGGCCCATCGGGAACTCCGCCGGCCAGACCCGGGCGAACGCGCCCTCGCGGATGCCGACTTCGGCCGGGTTGAGCGAAGCCACCACAACCTGGACGAGAAGCTGCCCCTCGCCGGGGTCCGGGCGGGCGACATCGACGACGGACAGGACCTCCGGTCCGCCGTAACGGGTGAACTGCACTGCTCTGGGCACTATTTGCCTCCTGGCTACCGGGTCGGTGGTCGGGCGGGTCAGCCGGGTTGCCCGGCCATCCGCTCCAGCACGAAGATCGGCATCTTCCGGTCCGTTTTCGTCTGGTACTCGACGTAGTCCGGCCAGACGACGATCGCCCGCTCCCACCACGCCTGGTACTCCTCGCCGTCGACTTCGCGGGCGAGGTAGTCGTGCTTGTGCGCGCCGTCCTGCAGCTCGACGTGCGGGTCGGCCTTCAGGTTGGCGTACCAGGCCGGGTTGGCCGGAGCGCCGCCGAGGGAGGCGACCACGGCGTAGGCGCCGTCGTGCTCGATCCGCATCAGCGGGGATTTGCGCAGCTTGCCGCTCTTGGCGCCGACGCTGGTGAGGATGATGATCGGGGCGCCGGCCGGGTTCTTGCCGGTGTCGCCGGCGCCGTCGTGCGCTTCGAAGGCCTCGACCTGCTCGCGGGCGAGGTCGAAGGTGGGGGGCGAGTACTCGCCTTTCAGAGGCATGGTTGCGTGCTCCTCAGGAGTCGAGTTGCCGTTGGGCGGTCATGGTGTCGACGACGAACCACATGTCCTCGATGCGGCCGTCGCGGATCCGGTAGAAGGCGGTTTCGTCGATTTCGAACGAGCGGCCGGTGGGGCGGATGCCGAGCCACTCGCCCACCGGTGTGCCGGTGTCGGTCAGCCGCACGGCCAGGCGGTCGTCGACGGCGATCACGTCCCGGACGGTCCAGACCAGGTCCGGGACCGCTTCGGTGGTGGTGTGGCGGATGTCGGCGATGAGCTGGTCGCGGTCGACCGGCAGGCCGTTGCGGGTGACCTGCTCGTGGAAGAGCTCACCGAGTTCGTCGAACCGCCGGTTGTTGAGCAGCTCGAGGTAGCGACGGTAGAGCTCACGCACGTTCTGGGGGGACACGGGAGTCGTCGGCGGCGGGTCAGGCGACCGCGACGGCGGCGGCCTCGCGCACCGACCGCATCGCGCCGGCCCAGCTCTCCAGCTGGTCGAACAGCACCTGGGCGAAGGTGGCGTTGATCTCGGCGGGCTTGAAGGCGCTGAAGTTCTCGAAGTCGGTGAACAGCGAGAAGCTGACCTGCTGCTGCACGTGCGCGACCTGCAGCTCGCTGAGCACGCCGCGCAGGTGCTCGATCGCCCGCGCGCCGCCCACGCCGCCGTAGCTGACGAACCCGGCCGCCTTGTTGTTCCATTCGTTGTAGAGGAAGTCGATCGCGTTCTTCAGCACGCCGGAGGTGGAGTGGTTGTACTCCGGGGTGACGAACACGTACGCGTCGTACTCGGCGACCTTGCCGGCCCACGCCTTGGTGTGGTCCTTGGAGTACAGGTCCGGGCCGGCCTTGGCCGAGGCCGGCTCGTCCAGGTGCGGCAGCGGGTAGTCGAGCAGGTCCAGCAGCTCGTACTCGGCGCCGGTGCGCCCGGCGGCCTGGGCCAGGACCCAGTCGGCGACGGCCTTGCCGTTGCGGCCGGGACGGGTGCTGCCAAGGATGACAGCGATCTTCAGAGCAGACATCGGTGATCCTTCGAGTTGATTACATGAACGTTCACGTATTTCTAGCAGCCTGGCTCCCGAAGATCCACCGGGCGTAGGCTCACCCGGTGACGGAGGAACCCGACTGGCTGACCGCGGACGAGGCGCGCACGTGGCGCGCGCTGCACGCGGCGCTGGTGCTGTTGCCCGTCGCGCTGGACGCGCAGCTGCAGCGTGACGCGCAGCTGAGCTACCTGGAGTACTACGTGCTGGCGGGGCTGACGGAGGTGCCCTCGGGCCGGCGGCGCCTCACCGAACTGGCCGTCTTGACGAGCGCCGAGCTGTCCCGGATCTCACATCTGGTCGCGCGGCTGGAGAAGCGCGGCCTGGTCGAGCGCCACACCGATCCCGACGATGCCCGGTTCACCAACGCGGTGCTCACCGAGGCGGGCCGAGCGAAGATGGAGCAGGCCGCGCCGGGTCACGTGGCGACCGTCCGGAAGCTGGTCTTCGACGGACTCGGGCGGACCGGGCGGTCGGAGCTGCAGAACACCGCGACCCGGATCGTGGCCGCGCTCAGTGCCAGCGATCTGCCGCTGGCACCGTCCATCCGCAAGGCGCTGCGCGAGAGCACGTAACTCCTCACGGCCCGACGTCCACAAGGGAGCGGCCTCCGGCGGCCAGGCGCATCAGCCGGGTGTCGAAGTCGAGGTCGTCGGCGGTCTTCTCGGCGCGGGTCGCGTTGCCGTTGAAGTTGTGCTGGTAGCCCTTCCACGCCGCGTCGGCGATCGTGTCGGCGACCCGCGCCCGCACGAGTGCGGCGAACTCCACGGCCGCCCGTTCGATCCGCTTGGTCAGCGCCGGGTCCGCCCAGTCCTCCGGTGCGGCGAACAGCGACGTCGGCACCGGCATCGCCCGCAGGAAGGCGAAGAGGGGACGCAGCTGCTCGTCCACCACCATCGCGTGGCGGGCCGTTCCCGCGGTCGCGGTGAGGATGACCGGCTTGGCGACGATCAGGTCGTTGTCGAGCAGGTCCACGAAGGACTTGAACAGGCCGCTGATTCCGGCCTTGTAGACCGGGGTCGCGACGATCAGTCCGTCGGCGGTCCCGACCTGTTCGATCGCGTCCTGCACGGCCGCGACCGGGTCGGCGGAGACGATCGACCGTCCGATGTCGGCGGCCAGGGCCGCCAGGTCGACGAAGGATGCGGTGACCGGCCCGTCGCCGGTGCGCAGCCGGTCCAGCACCGCCGCGGTGGTGCGCTCGGCGAGCATCCGGGTGGTCGACGGGTCGCTGACGCCCGCGCTGATCACCACGACGCGGATCGGCGTGGCCGGAGTCTTCTCAGTCATGATTCACACCTCCTGGGGGAACGCCGCGGGGGTGGCCGCGTCGCTGTCCTGATAGGGCGACACACCGGAGAGGTTGTCGCCGCGGTTGGGGTTGGGACGGGGCTGGCGCGGTTCGGCGTCGCCGTACTTCGCCTTCACGAGGCTCTGGTGGGTCGGCGTATCCGGCACCCCGGGTGCTCGGCGGCTGTCGAACTCCTTGCGCAGGACGGGCAGCACCTCGGTGCCGAGCAGCTCCAGCTGGTCCATGAGCACGCCGTGCGGCAGGCCGAGGATGTCGAGTGCCCAGAGCTGGCGCTGGTAGTCGCCGAAGCTGTCGCGGAAGGTCAGGGTCTTGTCGATGATCTCCTGCGGGCTGCCGATGCTCAGCGGCGTGCCGGCGGCGAACTGCTCGAGGCTCGCGCCGCGGAAGGCCGGGAAGCTTTCGAAGTAGGGCCGGTACTGCGCCCACGCGTCCTGCGACTTCTTCGCCACGAACGCCTGGCCGCCCAGGCCGACGATCGCGTGGGCCGCCGGGCCGTGACCGTAGTGCTCGTAGCGGGTGCGGTAGAAGTCGACGAGCCGTTTGAAGTGCGCGTTGGGCGCCAGGATGTGGTTGGCGAAGAAGCCGTTGCCGTAGAAGGCGGCCTGCTCGGCGATCTCCGGTGTGCGGATCGAGCCGTGCCAGACGAACGGCGGCACGTCGTCCAGCGGGCGCGGTGTCGCGGTGAACCCCTGCAGCGGCGTCCGGAACTTGCCTTCCCAGTCCACGACGTCCTCGCGCCACAGCCGGTGCAGCAGGTTGTAGTTCTCCAGGGCCAGCTCGACGCCGTCGCGGATGTTCTGCCCGAACCAGGAGTAGACCGGAACGGTGTTGCCGCGTCCGAGCATGACGTCCATGCGGCCGCCGGCCAGGTGCTGCAGGTAGGCGTACTCCTCGGCGATCCGCACCGGGTCGTTGGTGGTGATCAGCGTGGTCGAGGTGGACAGCGTGAGCTTCTCGGTCCGCGCGGCGAGGTAGGACAGCAGCGCCACCGGCGAGGACGCCGCGAACGGCGGGTTGTGGTGCTCGCCGAAGGCGAAGACGTCGAAGCCCACCTGCTCGGCGAACAACGCCGACTCGATGACACCGGTGATGCGTTCGTGCTCGCTGGGGGTGTAGCCGGTGTTCGGGTCCGGCTCGATGTCGGCCACACCCATGATCCCGAATTCCATGATGATCCGCCTCCCCTTCCGGCGTCGAACGCCAGGTAGTTGACCTGTCAGTTGCTGACGCGTCAACCATAACCACGAACGATTGACGCGTCAATATTGAAGCGTCAATAACTTGACGGCGTGGGCTACTACGCGCCGAAGCCGCCGTCGACGGGCAGGCTGACGCCGGTGACGAAGGCGCCCGGCAGGGCACCCGGCCGCCGAGCGAAAACCGCGACCGCGACCGCCGGTGCGGACCGTCCGCAGGACCGGACGCGGCCCGTGCCCCGCGACCGTCGCCCCTCCGGTCATTTGACGGACACTGCCACCGAATGCATCCGCCACTGTGATCACCATGGTTCACCGACGGAACACCGCTGGTCCCCGATCGACTGACACAAGTCCGATCGGTTCACCCATTCCCCCATCGCCGGAAAGGTCCGAGCGTGGACTCCGCAAGAAGGCACAGCCCGCAAGCCCGAGCCTCGCCCGGGGTCAACCGCTCCGCAGCGCGTCTCGTGAGTAATTGACGCGTCAACCCCACGGAGCTATTGTTGACACGTCAGCAACTGACGGGTCAACTACGGGGTGAGGGCATGAGCGAGGCGAGCGCAAAGCGACGCCGGCCGTCGCGTGACGAGCTGCGGATCTGGCGGGACTTCATCGAAACCGCGGAACGGCTCAAGACGCGGATGGCGCGGCGGATGCAGCGCGAATCGATCTTGTCTCCCGCGGACTACCAGGTTCTCCTCGCCTTGCACGAGGCGCCGGGGCACCGGCTGCGGTCGGGGGCGCTGGCCGACGTGTGCGACTGGGAGCGCAGCCGGCTGTCCCACCACCTGCGGCGGATGGAGAGTCGAGACCTCGTCACCCGCGAGGGCAGCGCGAAAGACCTGCGCGCGGCCGAGATCGTGCTGACCGAGACCGGGGCAACGGAGCTGCGCCGCGGAGCCGAGCCCCACCTGCAAGCGATCAGCGAGCTGTTCGTCGACGCACTCACTGCCGAGGAGCTCGCGGGCGTCGAGAAGCTCACGGCGGCGCTGCGCCGCCACTTGGAAACCACCGGCGACTGAGCCCGGAAATGAGGCCGGGCCCAGCGCGCCGATCGCACTGAGACTCCGTCCGAGCGCGAGCAGCAACAGGACCAGCGCACCGCCCATCACCGGCGACGACGCAGGGCACAGAACTGCCAGTAATACATGAACGTTCATGCAATCGCTTGAGTAGACCACAGCAGCAAGTGAGCGGGCACAGTCGCCGAGAACGCCCTCTCGACCGGCACGGACCGCCCGTTTCGACCTGACCACGTTTCCCGAGCCAGGAGCAACCCATGCCACGAGCAGTGCAGTTCACCCGCTACGGCGGACCCGAAGTCCTGTCCGTCGTCGACCTCCCCCGCCCCGACCCCGCCGAAGGACAGCTCCTCGTCCAGGTCGTGGTGGCCTCGCTCAACCCGGCCGAAGTCGGCATCCGCGAAGGCGTGTACGCCCAGCGGTGGCCGGCGGAATTCCCGATGGGCCAGGGGCACGACTTCTCCGGCGTCGTCGCCGCGCTCGGCCCCGGCGTCACCGGCTTCGCCGTCGGCGACCCGGTGATCGGGTTCGCGCCCCGCGCCGCGATGGCCGACTACACCGTCATCGACGCCTCCGGTGCCGCGAAGATCCCCGCAGGTCTGGACTTCGCCGCCGCCACCACCATCCCCGCATCGGGCGCCACCGGCTGGGGCAGTGTCGCGGCCATCAAACCGGCCGAGGGGGAGACCGTCTTCGTCTCCTCCGCTTCGGGCGGGTCCGGCATCTTCACCGCCCAGCTCGCCCGGCTCCACGGCGCGCGGGTCATCGGCGGCACCTCTCCCGCCCATGCCGGCCGGCTCCAGGAGCTCGGGGTCGAACCGGTCTTCTACGGGCCGCGTCTGCGTGACCAGCTCCAGGAGCTGGCCCCGAACGGCATCGACGCGGTCTTCGACACCTTCGGCGGCGGATACGTCGACCTCGCCATCGACCTCGGCGTGCCGCCTCACCGGATCAACACCATCGCCGACTACGCAGCGGCCGAACGCCACGGCGCGCAAGTCCGGGGCAACGCGGATGCGATGTCCCCGGAAATCTGGGAGAAGCTCCTGGACCTGGTCGTCAAGCAGCAGCTGGTCGTGCCGATCGAGGCCGAATACCCGCTCGAGGAGATCCGCCGCGCCTACGTCGACGTCGCCACCCGGCATGGCTTCGGCAAACGCGTCGTCCGCCTCCGCCCCGACCCGCGCTGATCCGCAGCCGATAACACCGGCGGCCCGCAGCTCGCTCAGCGTGCCGGACTCTCCGCCGCGGCCGCCGACGAAACACGCCCGCGACAACACACGGCGCGGCCGCCCCCGTGACGCACCACCCTTCGCCCACCGTTCGCACCTCTCACCAAAGGACTGATCACCATGGGAGCCTTCGGAACTCTCGACCGCAGCACCATCGTCCACTCCGCCCCCATCGACCGCCTCGACCTGACCGGCAAGCGCCTCACCGTCATCGGTGGCACCAACGGCCTCGGCCAGGCGATCGCCTGCCAAGCCCTGGCCCGCGGCGCCGACGTCACCGTCGTCGGCCGCACTTTCCGAGACACTCCGCACGAGCGGCTGCGCTTCGCCCAGGCCGACCTGTCCGCCATGAAGGAAGCCATCCGGGTGGGCGAGGAGCTTCCCGTGGAGAGCGAGGACGTCGTCCTGTTCACCAACGGCATCACCGCCGCCAAGATCCGCGAGGAAACCGCGGACGGCATCGAGCGCGACATGGCCATCAGCTACCTCAGCCGCTACGCCCTGCTGCGCGGCCTCGACCCGCGCATCGGCATCGCTCGCCCCGCCAACTCGCCCCGCGCGCGGGTGTTCATCATGGCCGGCCCCGGCGGCGACCAGGACGGAAACCCCGACGACCTCAATGCGCTGACCGCCTACAACCAGAACAGTGCGCACATGAACACCGTCGTGGCCAACGAGGCGCTGACCATCCACGGCGCCAACGCCACGACGGGACCGGCGTTCTTCGGCCTCAACCCCGGCCTGATCAAAACCGGCATCCGCGCCAACTACCTCGGCGAAGGCAGCGTCGCACACAAGGCGACCGAGGCGCTCGTCGGACTGCTCGCCCAGTCCCCGCAGACCTACGCCGAACGCATCGTGCCACTGCTGTTCACCGACGACCTCGACGAGCGCACCGGCGTGATGTTCGACCGCAAGGCCCGCCCGATCCGGCCGTCGCTCACCATGACCCCGGACCGGGTCGACAAGTTCATGACCGCGTCCCGCGACTTGCTGGATCGTGCACTGGCGCGATGACGCCGCCGGCCTGCACGACGCTTCGCGGCCTGACCGGCATCACCCTCCCGCCGCGGCTGCCCCGGCTGACCAGCAAGCCTGGCAGCCGACGACCTCAGTCCGCCGCGCGCGCAGTCCCGCGGAGGACGAGACGCCGACCCGCCGGGGGATACACGACCAAACGCCGAAGGCATCCAAGATGGACGCCTTCGGCGTTTGGTCGCACCACCGGTACAGGGCTCGAACGGCTCGAACCAGGCCCTGTTCGTTGCCTCCCCAGTCGCCGGTGTTCTCACACAGTCAGGCGCGGTGTGGTCATCGGGTTTCCGTTGGCGGTGCCCTCGGCAGGCACCTCCTCCTGCACAGTAGGCCAGTGAGCGGTGATCTTCCCGTCCTCGTCGAGCCGCAAGATGCAGGCGGCGATCAGCGGCACCGGCATGAAGCCGGTAACCCGCGCATGGACGAAGACCTCGTTCCCTTCACCGAAGTTTCTCCACGACCGGTACGGCGTCGTGTGCGAGAGGTTCCGGCGATGACCGCACGAGGACCGGCGCGGCAGCCTCGTCCTGGGTGACATCCCAATGTTCGGCGACCTTGCCATCCTCGAAGCGGAAAGTGTCCACGATGACCTTCGTGGTGTTGCCCTGCCCCGTCACCTTGGACGCCACGCTGACCCAGTCACCGGAGGCGACCACCTTGTGCACGTCGAAGTGCAAGTCCGGCAGCAACGTGATCGCCTTCTTGATCCCGGCCACATGGCTCCAGATGGACGGCCGGCGAGCGTTGGCCTGCACCGCAGGGAGGGCCGGCCCCCTGAAGAATCTGGGCCAGAAGCTGGATGATCGGTCGATCGGCACGACGCCCAGCACTACACCTCCGACCGCGGAGGTCGTTCGCGCCCGAAACCTTCACAACGGACGGGCTGGAAGGCCACGGCGTGCACACCGGCGTGGCCGACAGATCGACAGCTACCCCCCGCGCGGCGCCGGCACCGCGCCCCTGTCCGTTCCTTCCGGTACTTCGTGACCGTCACGACGCCAGTCATCCAACGGGCGCGGCCCGCAGCGCCTGCACCCGACGATGGTCTCCATCAACTTCGGATCGCACGCCACTGGAGCCGACCATGTCCAACAAGGACGTCCTGCGCACCGCCATGCACGAACTCTTCGAGCAGAAAGACCTGACAGCTCTGGACCGATATTGGGCGGAACCGTACGTCCAGCACAGTCCCCACCTCCCCAACGGCCTCGACGCCCTGCGCACCGCCGTGCCGTCGCTCGTCGGCTTCAGCTGGAACCCAGAACGAATCTTCGAAGACGGCGACTACGTCATCGCCCACAGCAAGGTCAGCGGCTGGCTGCCTGAAGGCGACGCCGCGATCGTCGACATCTTCCGCTTCGACAACGGCCGCATCGTCGAGCACTGGGACGTCGTCCAGCCCTACCTCACCGCCGAACGGACGCTCAGCGGAAACAAGATGGTCTGAGCCCCCACGACGCACCGGCCCGCTGGCCGCCCCACAAACAACCTCCACGGCTGAACCATCAGCCCATCCACACACGACAGGAGAACAACCATGCGAATCGGCATCATCGGAGCCGGCGCGATCGGCACCGCGTTCGCCCGGCGCCTCGTCGCAGCCGGCCACGAGGCGCTGCTGAGCAACAGCCGCGGCCCTGAAACACTCACACAACTCGTGGCCGATCTCGGGCCCGGCGCTATCGCCGCCACGAGGGACGAGGCCGCGCAGGCCGAGATCGTGGTGCTCGCCGTGCCCCACCCGCAGGCAGCCAAGGCGCTCGCCGGACTGCCCGACTGGAACGGCCGAGTGCTCGTCGACGCCACCAACGACTTCTCGGCACGCCCGGCACTCGGACAGCCGACGTCGAGCGAGCAGATCGCCGCGCTGGCCCCCAGTGCACATGATCAAAGCCCTCAACCACCTCGGCGCGGCTGTCCTCGGAGCCGAGCCCCAGACCGCCGGCGGAAATCGTGTGCTGTTCGTCTCGGGAGACGACGCAGCCGCCAAGAAGACGTTGAGCGCCGTGCTCACCAACCTCGGCTACGCGCCGATCGATCTTGGCCGCCTCGCCGAAGGCGGAAGGCTGCACCAACTCGGCGGGCCGCTCGTCAGCATCGACCTCGTCCGGCTGGGGGCGAATCGATGAACGGACTCGTCTTGACCGCACCACCAGCGGTACCAGCCTCGAGGAGATGGCGTCCGATGGTCCGCCTGCGACGCGGCTCATACGGTCATTTTCTGACGACAGGCGCGATCGTTCGGCCCGCGCCTGATGAGGCCGCTGTCGGGCGACTGACGTAGCTCGTCACTGTGGGCTCCGGCTGCAGGCGCCGCAAAATCTCGATGTTGCTCGGCCGGCACCAACCCGGGGCGCGAAGACCGCACAGCTGTTCGAGACGAACGTGGACAGTCTTTCTCACCGATTTCGCTGGGGCACAGCTGGGGCAAAGCCCCTCCCAGAACCGCGCTGAGCCGCACCGAAGTGCGCTCAACTGCCCCAATCGACCTGCGGTTTCGCCAAAACCGCAGGTCAGGGGGCCTTGCGCACCTCATTGGCAGTGAGGGGGTCAGGGGTTTGAGTCCCCCTAGCTCCACTCTCTCGAAACCGCCCGCCACGATCAGCCGATCCTGGCGGGCGGTATTTCGTTGCACCGGGCGGAAGTTCGATACCGGGCAACGCTGCCGGGCCGACACCCTGTGGCCGACAATCTCCGAAGGTGCTGTCGAGTTCCGGGGGAGCCGTTCGTCATCCTCTTCGAGGCACCCGACGCACCGGCCTGGAGGACACGTGCACTACATGCTGCTGATCTACAACTGCGACCGGCCCGAACCCGGCGATCCCGCCTTCCCCGACGCCCTGGCCCGGGTCAACGCCTTCGCCGAGGAATGCCGGCGGCGGGGGGCGTTCGTCTCCGGGCACCCGCTCCAAGGCGAGCACACCGCCACCACCGTCAGCGTCCGCGACGGCAAGACGCTGATCACCGATGGGCCCTTCCCCGAGACCCACGAACACCTCGGTGGCACCTACGTCCTCGACTGCCGCGACCTCGACGAAGCCCTCGAGCTGGCCGCGCTCTGCCCGATGGCCGCCGATGGGACGATCGAAGTGCGGCCGATCGCCGGGGTTCCGGATCTCGACCACCGTCCGTCGACCGGCGCATGACGGCCGCGGCCGTCCTGTCGACGACCTTCCGCGAGCACCGCACGATGCTGCTCGCCGCCCTGGTTCGTGTGCTGGGTGACTTCGAACTCGCCGAAGACGCGCTGCAGGACGCGTGCGCGCTCGCCCTGCGCCGCTGGGACGACCAGGCGCCCGGCGATCCGGTGGCCTGGCTGCTGACCGCGGCCCGCAACAGGGCGATCGACCGCCTCCGGCGGGCCCGCACCGGCCGGGACAAGCTCGCCCGGCTCGCACCACCGCCGGAGGCGGCGACCGTGGACTTCGACGAACAGCGCCTGCTCGGCGTCGGCGACGAGCGGCTCAGCCTGCTCTTCACCTGCTGCCACCCGGCCTTGGCCGAGGAAGCGCGGGTCGCCCTCACGCTGCACGCCGTAGCCGGCCTGGCCGCCGGGCAGATCGCCCGGGCCTTCCTGATCGCCGAACCGGCCCTGGCCCAGCGGCTCGTGCGGGCCAAGCGCAAGATCCGCGACGCCGGCATCAGCCTCGACGTCCCCGCCGACCACCTGCTGCCCGAGCGGCTCTCCGGCGTCCTCGCGGTGATCTACCTGATCTTCACCCGCGGCTACACCGCCGGCGGCGACCAGCCCGAATACCGCGAACTGCAGCAGGAGGCGATCCGCCTCGCCAAGCTCGTCGCCACCCTGATGCCCGACGAACCGGAAGCCCTCGCCCTGGTCGCGCTGCTGCTGGCCCACCACGCGCGCTCGGCCGCCCGGTACACGCCGGCCGGGGACCTCGTCCTGCTCGAAGACCAGGACCGGTCCCGTTGGGACCGTGCCGAGATCGCCGAAGCCGTGCGGCTGCTGGACCGGGCCCTGCGGTTCGGGACGTCCGGGCCCTACCTGCTGCAGGCGACCGTCGCGGTCCTGCACGCCCAGGCGCCGACGGCCGAAGAAACGAACTGGCCCGCGATCGCCGCGGTGTACGAGCAGCTGCTCGCCGTGACGCCGTCGCCGGTGGTCGCGCTCAACCACGCCGTCGCGGTCGCGATGGCCACCACCCCGGCCGAGGGGCTGGCCCTGATCGACCGGATCGACGGCCTCGACGGCTACCACCTGCGGCACGCCGCCCGCGCCGATCTTCTGCGCCGCCTCGGCCGGACCGGCGACGCGGTCGCGGCGTACCGGCGCGCTCACGAAGTCGCCACCAACCCCGCCGACCAGCGGTACCTCGCCGGCCGCGTCCGAGCGCTCGAAAACTCTGCCGATCGGCGCAACGGGATGCCGCGCGGGAATTGAAGCCGATACCGTCCACACCGGACCCGATCCCAGGAGCAGCGGAGAGGCCACGATGAGCACAGAACCCGACAAATCACACCGCCGTCGCGCGGAAACGCTGCGCACGGCGATGGGCGGCGACACCGGGATCACCGAGGCAGCGCTACGGACTGCCGTCGCGGGCCGCGCGGCGGGTGGGCCGCCCGTCGCCGAACCGTACGACGAGCTGGCGCGGCAGATCGGAGCCGCCTCCTACCGGGTCACCGACGCCGAGGTCGATGCCGTGCGGCAAGCGAGCGGCAGTGACAAGGCCGCGTTCGAGATCGTCCTGTCCGCCTGCGTCGGCGCGGGCCTGGCCCGGTGGGACGCCGCCGCGCGGGTGATCGCGGAGGCGACCGATGCGCCTGCCTGAAGTCGAACGCGGCGACGGTCTCCGCAGCAGGCTGCTGATCCGGGTCATCTCGCTGGCGCTGGGCGCGCGTCTTCCGGACGCGGCCCGGGTTGCCTTCTACCACAAGGGTTTCGTCGGGACGGCGCTCGGCGCGTGGACGCAAGCGGCGATGCGCGGGCCGAGCGGGTGGTCCGTCGCGGAGCGGGAGCTGATGGCCGCGATGGTCGCCAAGTGGAACTCGTGCCCCTTCTGCGTCGGGGCGCACCGGGCCATCGCCGTGCACGGGATGGACACAGCGGTGGCCGACGCGGCCCTCGCCGACTACCACACCGCGCCGATCTCGGACCCGTTGCGCGCCACGCTCGGCGTGCTGGAAACCATGACACTGCACCCCGAAGACCTGGAGAGCGGGCACATCCGGGCGGCGCTGGCCGCGGGAGCGACGCGGCGGCAGCTCGAAGACGCGGCCGCGGTCGCAGCCGTGTTCAACATCGTCACCCGCTACGCCAACGCGCTGGGCTTCGCCATCCCGACCGACGCCGAGTTCGGCAAAGCCGCGGGCATGATGCTCAAGCGCGGCTACGCCTGACCTGAACCCGCGCTCACGCCGCGGACGTGCTGGGCTCCGTCCGGTGGCCGGCCGCGTAGTGGGCGGTGCCGATCGCTCCGGCGACCGCGAGGACGAACCCCGCCACGGCCGCGGCGGTGAAGCCCTCGCGGACGCGGTCGTTCAGCAGCGCCACGCCGATGAGCGAGGACACCGCCGTGTTGGTGGTGAACATGATGGCGGTGACCGCGGTCGCCCGGCCGCGTTGCAGGGCCATCGCGAACGCCACCGCCGCGACGAGCCCGTTGGCGATCATCGCCCACAGCGCCGGCTCGAGGACGAGGTGCCAGACCGGCCCGGACGCGTCGAGCGTGCGCGCCGCGATCCCGACGGTGCTGAACCCCAGCCCGGCGCAGAACCCCAGCACGATCGGCGCCCAGCGGCCGTTCCCGCGCTGGGCGGTGAACGCGATCGCCGCGATGACCACCGCCACGCCCACCAGCAGCAGCTTCCACCCGGGCGGCAGCAGGCGCGCGGGGCCCGGGTCCGCGGACAGGCCGAGCAGCACCAGGCCGGTCGCCCCCACGCCCAGCGCGGCCCACCCGGCGCCGGCCAGCCGGACGCCGAGGATCGCGGAGATCGTCGCGGTCACGCCGACGCTGAACGCGAGTACCGACTGGACCAGGAACAGCGGCAGGCGGTGCAGGGCCGCGGCGGCGAAGACGAACCCGAGCAGATCGACGCCCACCCCGAGGAAGTAGAGCGGCTGCCGGCGCAGCGCGACCAGATCCTGGGGCGAGCCGCCGAAGGCCCCGGCCCGCCGGACGCCGGCCGACTCCAGGATGGAACCGCTGCCCGAGGCGACGGCGGCCAGCACGGCGAGGACGTATCCGAGGATCACCGCCTGAGTGTGCCAGCCCGGCCCCGGCCGGCCGGGCCGGTGCCTCGCACCGACGTGCCGGCCGGCGACGATCAAGTCCGGCCGTCGTCCCGGAATCCGCCCGGCGCGGTGCCGAACTGGCGCTTGAACGCGTGCGAAAAGGCGAACGGCGAGGCGTAACCGACCTTCGCGGCGATCGACGGCAAGGCCAGGTCAGTGTCCTGCAGCAGCCGTGCCGCGGTGGTGAGCCGCCACCAGGTCAGGTACGCCATCGGCGGCCGGCCGGTCAGCGCGGTGAAGCGGCGGGCCAGGGTGGCCCGGGACAGGCCGACCCGGGCGGCCAGGTCTTCGACCCGCCACGGCGCTTCGGGGTGCTCGTGCAGCGCTTCCAGCGCGGCCGCGACTTCCGGGTCCCGCAGCGCCTGCGGCCAGCCCGGGTCCGGGTGGTCGGCCAGCCGGGCGCGGATCAGGTAGACCAGCAGCACGTCCAGCAGGCCGGAGAGGACCGTCGCCGAGCCCGGCCGCCGCTCGCTCACCTCGACGCCGAGCAGGTCGATCGCCGCGCGCAGTTCGGGGTGGCGCCCGACCTCGGCGGGCAGGTGCACGACCTCCGGCAGGCTCGCGAGCAAGGGGTGCTGCCGCGCGTGGGACAGCCGGTACTTGCCGCACAGGAACTCGGTGCGCCCGGCCGGCTCGGCCACCGCCGTGTCGAACGGCACCGCGCCGGCCGCGTCCGGCGTCGAGGAGAGCACGTGCGCGCTGCCGTGCGGCACCAGGACCGCGTCGCCGGGACCGAGCGCCACCGGCTCCCCGTCGTCCGGGACCAGCCAGCCGCTGCCGCGCAGCAGCACGTGGAAACCCGCACCTTCGTACGGCGCGAAGCGGTAGCACCAGTCCGGACCGGCCTGCAGCCGGTTCGACGTGGGCCGGCCGACCCGCACCGCGGCGATCGCGTCACTGAGCACGTCCACACGGACAGCGTAGCCCTGAGACGATCGAGCATCGAAACAAGCCGATGACGCATGGAAACGCTCGTGCAGGCGTCCTAGCGTGGCGTCATGCACATCGGTGAAGTGGAAGTCGTCAAGGTCGTCGAGTGGCAGGGCGAGATCGCCCCGGTGCAGACGATCATCCCCGGCAGCCCGCCGGAGCTCTGGACCGGCAACGCCGGCTGGCTCGCCCCCGACCACTGGAACCCGGAAACCGGCGGCTACCGCGGTGCCGTGCAGACCTGGGTGCTCCGCAGCGAAGGCCGCGTGATCCTGGTCGACACCGGGGTCGGCAACGACCGGGACCGGCCGCAGATCCCGCTGTTCGACCACCTCGCGACGCCGTTCCTCGAGCGGCTGGCCGCGGCCGGCGTCCGGCCCGAGGACGTCGACGTCGTCGTCAACACCCACATCCACTACGACCACGTCGGCTGGAACACCGAACTGCGCAACGGCGACTGGGTGCCCACCTTTCCCCGCGCCACCTACCTGATCCCCCGCGTCGACCAGGGGTACTTCGACCCGGGCAACGCCCATCGCCGTCCCGCCCCGCGCACTCCGCACGAGCAGCTTCGCCGCGAAGGCAGCCTGCTCGTCTACGCCGACAGCGTCGCCCCCGTGCTCGGCCGGGCCGAACTGTGGGAAGGCCACCACCGCCTCGACCGCCACCTCACCCTCGAGGCCGCGCCGGGCCACACCCCCGGCTCGTCGGTGCTGCGGGTGTCCTCCGGCGCGGGCCGGGCGGTGTTCGTCGGCGACCTGCTGCACAGCCCCGCCCAGATCGTGGCCCCGGAGCACAGCAGCTGCTTCTGCGAAGACCCGCGGCAGGCCGCCACCACCCGGCGCGCGATCCTCGAACGCGCGGCGGACACCGGCGAGCTCGTCGTCCCCGCTCACTTCGGAGGATCGGGCGCGGCCGAGGTCCGCCGCGACGGCAGCCGGTTCGCGGTGCACCGGTGGGCCACGGAGGACTGAAGCAGGTCAGCGTCCGGCGCGTTGCGTTCGGTTGATCCGGGTGCCGGGTCGGACCTACGCTTCAGCGTCGATGATTGCCGAGGAGGATCGATGCGAGGCGTCTACCGCGGCCGTGGTCTGTTGTTGCTCGTTTCCTGCGTCCTGTCCGCCGGGTTGGTGGCCGCGACGAGCCCGGCGGCCGAGGCGGCGCCGGTGTTCTCCCCCGGTGCGCCGGGCACCGGGGACCCGTACTTCCCCGACATGGGCAACGGCGGCTACGACGTCGGCCACTACGACATCCGGCTCGCGTACGACCCCAGCACCCAGGCGATCGACGCGACCACCACGATCTTCGCCACGGCCACCCAGAACCTCTCCCGTTTCGACCTGGACTTCCAGGGGCCGCTGACGATCAGCAGGCTCTCGGTGAACGGCCGGAACGCCGCCTTCACCCGCAGCGGTGCCCAGGAGCTGGTGATCACCCCGCCGTCCGGGCTGCGGAAGGGCACCCCGTTCGTCGTCTCGGTGTCCTACGCCGGCGTGCCGCAGAAGATCGACGACCCCGCGCTGGGCCTGTCCGGCTGGGTCGCCACCAAGGACGGTGCGGTCGCACTCAACCAGCCGATCGGTGCGGCGACCTACTACCCGGTCAACGACACCACCGACGACAAGGCGACCTACACCCAGACCATCACCGTGCCGGCCGGGCTCACCGTGCTGGCCAACGGCGAACCCGGGCCCACCACCACCCGCGATCACCGGACCACCTTCCGCTGGACCATGAACCGGCCGATGGCCAGCGAGCTGAGCATGCTCGCGATCGGCGATTACAACGTCACCCGCGGCGTGGCGGCCGGCGGCCTGCCGAACATCACCGCGATCGGCCGGTCGATCGACACGAAACCCGGACAGGGCAAGGTGTTCAACCAGACCACCGCGCAGATCGTCCAGTGGGAATCGTCGGTGTACGGGACCTACCCGTTCGACTCGACCGGCGGCATCCTCGCCGACGTCGGCGTCGGCTACGCCCTCGAGACGCAGAGCCGGCCGGTCTACGACCACAAGACCAGCGACGTCGACGGCGACCTGCTCGCCCACGAACTCGGCCACCAGTGGTTCGGCGACAGCCTCACCCCGGTGCGCTGGTCGGACATCTGGCTCAACGAAGGCTTCGCGACCTACTCGGAGTGGCTCTACCAGGAGAAGTTCGACGGCGTCCCGGTGCAGCAGACGTTCGAGAAGACGTACGCGGACGAAGAGGACTGGAGCGGCCAGGTCGCCGACCCGGGCCGCGACCACATCTTCGACGACCTGGTCTACAACCGCGGCGCGATGACCCTGCACGCGTTGCGCACGAAGATCGGTGACCGCGCCTTCTTCCGGGTGCTCAAGGAGTGGCCGTCGGCGAACCGGTACACCAACGTCTCGACGCGGCAGTTCATCCGGTTCGTCGAGCGGCTGACCGGCCGCGACCTCGGCTCGTTCTTCCGGACCTGGCTCTACCAGCCCGGCAAGCCGTCCCTCTGAGCCGGTGTCGGCACCGCGGGTGCCGGACCCGCGGTGCCGCCGACGTGGACGGGGCTCAGCCCTTGGCGGTCAGCTCCAGCAGCCGGCCGGTCAGGTCCAGGTGTTCCTCGATGCTGCCGGTCAGGTAGGTGAGGTCCACGAACGTGTGGTCCGGCGCCACCAGTTCGACGATCTTGGTGACCGACTCGGCGATCGCCTCCGCTTCGGTGCCCGGGGCCGCGTTCACCCGCAGCGCCACGCCCAGCGCCTGCGGGTCGCGGCCGGCGCGCTCGGCGTCCGCGCGCAACTTGGCCAGGGTCGAGGTGATCACGTCCGCGGGGAACTGCTCGGGCACCGACCAGACCGGCAGCCAGCCGTCGGCCCGCTCGGCCACGCGGCGCAGCGACTTCTCGCCGAAGCCGGCCAGGTGCACCGGCGGCTTGCGCACCGGCTTCAGCGCGACGTTCGACTCCGCGATCTTGTAGCCGACGCCCTCGTGCGTCACGGTGTCCTTGGACCACCACGTTTCCAGGAGGTCGAGCAGGTCGTCGAGCCGCTTGCCGCGTTCGGACATCGGCACGCCGACCGCCGCGTACTCGTCCGGGGACCAGCCGATGCCCAGACCGGGGAGCAGCCGCCCGTTGCTCGCGACGTCGATGCTGGTCAGCAGCCTGGCGAAGTTGGCGGGCTGGTACTGGGTCGCGTTGATGGTGCTCGACCCGAGCACCGCGGTCTCGGTCACGGCCGCGGCGATGGCCAGCGCGGTGAACGGGTCCTGCGCGGTGTGGAACTCCTCGGGCATGGTGTCGTAGCCCGGGTACGGCACGACCGGGTCGACCGGCGACAGCAGCCGGTCGCCGACCCACAACCCGGCCGCGCCGGCCCGTTCCGCCTCGCGCGCGTACCGCGCGATCCCGCCCGGCGTGGCCGCCGCCTTGCCGAACACCGGAAGGCTGAAACCAAGTGGCATTGCTTCTCCCCTGGAGAGTGACTGGACTTCGTTCGGTCCTCCTGCCACTACTACTCGCATCCAGTTGCGCGTTCAAGCAGTTCCCGGTTCCTGCCGCCGGTGCCCGGATGGCCTATGCTGAGAACAGCGGTCGAGCCGACGGCCGGCACGAGACTCCCCCTGCGCTCAGGGCATCAGTTGTCGCGCGGTTTTCCGTTCCGCGATTTCACTTCAGCGTTGTACCTAGGGTGTGGCCGACGAAAGAGGCCACCATGACCACCTGCCACCACACGCTGCCCACGGTTTCCGGCACGGTCGAACCGCCGGTCGCTTTCCGCCTCACCGCCCACCGGCCCGCCCCGGGCACCGCGGTCGTCGAAGCGGCCGGGGACCTGGACCTCGCGACGGCCCCGCGGCTGCGCGACCTGATCGCCACCACGGTCTCGAGCACGCCGGCCCACCTGGTGATCGACCTGTGCGGCGTGCAGTTCCTCAGCGCCACGGGCTTGGCCGCCGTCGAGCACGGCTACCTGCTCGCCACCGGCCGGGGCATCGCCTGCACCGTGCGCGTCGACCCGGCGGGCCGGGTGCTGCGCGTGCTCCGCCTGCTGCCGTGGCGGTTCGCCGAGGCGGTCGAAGCGGCCTGACGCGGTCGACGCCGGGAAAGCGCGACCGAGTCCAGCAGTGTTCTCGCGTACCGGTGACGGCCGCCTCGATTCCCTTGCTCCCGAAGGAAGTGCGTTCCACCACCAAGACCACATTGGACTTCCGGGCGACGAACACGACCAGGCTCCCGTGCGTGCTGATCCGGGCCTCGTCGCCGACTCCGTCCACCGGTGTGTCCGCACCGAGCGTCAACCCCGCGGACGGCCTGGCGGCGGCGAGCACGTCGTCGGCCACCGGAAGACGCTGCGGGCCGTGACCGCGCAGACCACCACCCGACGACGTGGCCTGTAACGGTGGCCGGTCCGTCCGACGACTCCCCGCGGTAAGCGGTCCTCTCAGGGGGGTGGCTGTCCCGGGGGTGCGCTCCGGGCCGGACGAGCGGGGAGTGCGGATTGCACCGGATCATGCCGATCTACCTGGTGGTGAACACTTCGCCGTCGATGGCCGGGCGCCTGGTCGAGATCGAGCACGTGCTCACCGCGATGACCGACGAACTGCTGGAGTCGCCGCTCCTGGGCGACCGGGTCCGGGTCTGCCTGGTGGCCTTCGCCGAAAACGCCCGGTGCGTCCTGCCGCTTTCGGACCTGACCGAGGTGACCGGCCTCCCCGCCCTGTCACCGGGCCGGGAAACCCGGTTCGGGCCCGCCTTCCAGCTGCTCACGCGGCTGACCGACGCGGACGCGGCCGCCCACCTGGCCGCCGGGGTGTCGTTCCACCGGCCGCTGGTGCTGCTGGTGACCGACGGCGTCCCCGCGGACCGCGGCTGGCGGGAGGCGCTGAACGAGTTCTACCGGCACGCCCACCCCCGCGTCATCCTCATCACCGTGGGCGTGGAGCGGTCGCAGGCGCAGCACATCCTCGACGCGATGCAGGTTTCCGGGATGCGCCTGCTGAGCGACTCCCCGGACCAGCCGCTGGCCAAGCAGATCCTGGCCGATCTGCTGTCCTACACCGACCAGCTCGTGACGTCCCGGGCGATCCGGCACCGGGACGACTCGGCGTGAGCGCCGAAGCCTGGCCGCCGGTACCGCCCCGCATCGCGGAAGCCGAGGTCGCGGTCGGCGAGCAGCTGGCGCGCGGCGGGGCGTCGGCCGTCTTCTCGATCGCCGGCCCGCGGAAGACGTTGCTGTACAAGAAGTACACCGAGCCGCGGGACGCCGCGGAGCTCGACGGGCTGGTCGGGACGCACGCCGGCTGGGACGCGAAGACGCTCGGCCACGTCCGGCGCACGCTGGCCTGGCCGGTCGCCACCGTCGGCGAAGGCGACCGAGCCGTCGGGGCACTGGTCGTGCGGGCCGCGGCCGAGTTCCAGTTCACCCTGCCTTCGGGCCGCACGCGGGTCCGCGACTTCAACTTCCTGTTGTACGAAAAGCGGTCCGAGAAGCTCGGCGTGCCGCGAGCCACCGACCGCGAGAAGGTCGATCTGCTGCGCGCCCTGCTGGACGTCCTGTCCTGGCTGGACGACCACGGCTTCGTGCACGAGGACCTCGCGTCGCACAACCTCCTGTGGAAGCTCGACCCCGCCGAGGTGTTCGTCCTCGACTGCGACTCGCTGCGGCCGCTCGCCGGCGAAAGCTCCGCGCCGCTCTACACCACGGTCGACTGGACCGACCGCCGCGTGCTCACCGAGGAGGTCGCGCGCCCGGACCGGGCGTCGACGTCCTACGTCCTCGGCCTGCTGGTGCCGCGAGTGCTGGTCTCGCCCCACTGGTACCCGGGTGACGCGCTGCCGCCCGAACGGCTGCCCGCCGCGCTCACCGAGCTGGTCGTCCGGGCGTCCGGACCGGCCGGGTCCCGGCCGTCGCTGACGGAATGGGGCCGGGGCCTGGACAAGGCGTCGGCGCAGACCACCGGCACCGTGGTGGAACCGGCGCCGGTCGGCGACCCGGCCGCGGTGCGGACGGCGGACCGGTGGATCTTCGCCGGCGGGCTGCTGCTCGGGGCGCTGCTCGCGATCTTCGTCCTGGTGAGGTTCGTGTGAGCACGTCGAAACTGGCCGGGGTCTCGGAGTGGGCGGCGCAGGCCGCGCAAATCACCACCGGCGTGGCGGGCCTGTCCTACGCCTTCGGCTGGCTCCTGATGGCCCGCTTCTACGGCGCGCTCGGCGTCGACCCGGAAGACGTCGGGATCACCTTCACCTGGCTGGTCGCCCGCGCGTTCCTGGTCGGCCTGGTCGCCCTGGCGGCGTTCCTGGCCGTCCGGTGGCTGCAGAACCGGGCGACGTCGGCGCAGTCGACGTGGATCCGGCTGTCCTTCGGCACCGGGGTGCGGTCACTGGCGGAGGTGCGGCTTTCGCTGCCCGGGCGTTACCTGCTCCGCGGCCTGGCCGGCGCGCTGGCCGGGTTCGCGGTGGTCTTCCTGGTGGTGCTGCCGTTCCGGCTGGGCGACCGGTTCGCGGCCGACGCGCTGGCCGGCCGCCCGGTGGCTTTCGGCGTCCTCGGCACGACGGTGATCCGGGCGCCGGAAGTGCGGCTTTCGTCGGCCGACCCCGCGAAACCGGCGCCGGCACCGGGATGTGTGCTGCGACTGGGCGGGAACGCGGGCACGTCGCTCTTCATTGCCGGTGGGCGCGTGATCCGCGTGTCCGACCAGAACGTCACCGTCTCGTCGTCCTGCTGAACCCGAAAGTTTCGGTGGGAATTCCGTTCTTTTCGAAACCGGGTGCGGTGGGGAATAACCCCAATTCCGGTCCGGCGATTGGTTGACGTTTGTCCGGATCGAGAATAAGCTGCTGCCACCCTGGGAGCGCTCCCACATGAACCGCACGTTCTTCCGAGAATGGAGGCTCATTCCATGCGCAGGCGCACCTTCTTCGGGGCCGGCACCGGACGGCGGGGGCTCATCGCCCTCGTCACCGCCGGGCTGGCCTGCCTGTTCGTCGGGGTTCCCACCGCCTCGGCGCACGGGACCATCGTCGGCCCCGCCACCCGGGCCTACCAGTGCTGGAAGGATTGGGGCAGCCAGCACACGAACCCCGCCATGCAGCAGCAGGACCCGATGTGCTGGGCGGCTTTCCAGGCCAACGCCGACACCATGTGGAACTGGATGAGCGCGTTGCGGGACGGGCTGCACGGCAACTTCCAGGGCGCGACGCCCGACGGGCAGCTGTGCAGCAACGGCCTGTCTCGCAACAACTCCCTGAACACCCCCGGCCAGTGGCGGACCACCACCATCGGCAGCACCTTCTCGATGCACCTCTACGACCAGGCCAGCCACGGCGCCGACTTCATCCGGGTCTACGTCAGCAAGAACGGCTACGACCCGGTCACCCAGCGCCTCGGCTGGGGCAACCTGGACCAGGTGACGCAGACCGGCCGCTACGCCCCGGCGAAGGACATCACCTTCAACGTCCAGACCTCCGGCTACCGCGGGCACCACGTGATCTTCACGATCTGGCAGGCTTCCCACCAGGACCAGACGTACATGTGGTGCAGTGACGTGAACTTCGGCTGACCGCATTCCGTGCCGCATCGAACAGCCCTGGCGCTGCTCGATGCGGCACGGCCGTGTTCTTTCCTGACCGATTCCGATCGTTTTCCTTCGAAACCCTGGCCGGTTCCCCGGGCGAGGTGTTACCCAATGTCTCGAAGCTGCGCAGGGATCCGGGAAGGAACGAACCGATGAAACCGACCCACTCCGTGCTCCGCAGGACGCTTTCCAAGGCGGTGCGGTTCCTGGCGCTGACCGCACTGGCCGGCGGACTGCTGGCCGCCGTCCCGCCGCAGGCCCAGGCGGCCACCTCCGGGTTCAAGGGCGTCAACTGGGCCGACACGCGGGACAACTTCGTCAACGGCGTGCTGTACGTCTCCGGGCTCGGCGCCGCCGACACGTACTCCTCGGCCGCCGCCACCGCGAACCAGGTCGTCGGCCAGCTGTACTCGATCACCGGGGCCGACACGGTCCGGATGCCGATCAACGAACCGACGGTCTCCGGCTACTGGGGCACCTACACCGGGGCGATCGACACGGCGCTCACCAAGGGCAAGGTGATCCTCGCCTACTGGGCCTACACCGGCGGCAAACCCACCGACACCGGCCGGTTCCAGCAGATGTGGGACACGGTCGTCGCCAAGTACGGCAGCAACCCGAACGCCTACTTCGAGGTCATCAACGAACCGTACGCCTACAGCGCTTCCGCGCTCAACGACTTCTACACCGCCTGGCTGGCCCGGTACCCCGGCGTGCCGCGGAGCCGGGTCATCCTCGACGGCACCGGGTACGCCCAGAACGTGCCCGCGGTCGGCGGCGACCGGCGGCTCGACGGGACGCTGCTGGCGGCCCACGACTATTCGTTCTTCGCCGGCTACGAAAGCGAAACCGAGTGGGCGGACCACCTCGGCGGCTCGATCGGCGCGTACGCGGACCGGACCGTCGTCACCGAGTGGGGCGGCCCGATGTCGCCCGGCAGCAAGAACGGCGTGCACTACGACACGCTCGACTACAGCATCCCGAGCGGCTCGTTCTTCGCCGACTACATCCGGGGCGTGAGCGGCAAGATGCGCAGCCTCGGCGTCGGCAGCGTGTACTGGCCGGGCCTGCGCGACGGCGACTGGTACAGCATGACGACCAAGACCGGCACCGGGCCGGGGATCAAGCTGTCGCTGTCCAACCCGAGCGGGCTGACCCGGCTGCGGTACGCGTGGGGCCTGGGCGACGGCGGCGGCACGTACGTCCGGATCGTCAACGCGGCCACCGGCCTGTCCGTCGACGGCCTGGGCCGCACGGCCGGTGGCTCCCCCGCCGGCCAGGCGAGCGCCGACCCCGGCCGCGCCGACCAGCAGTGGGTCATCGAGAACGCCGGCAACCGCGTGCGGATCAAGAACCGCGCCACCGGCCTCTACCTCGACGGCGCGGGTCGCACCACCAACGGCGCCGCGGCGGCCCAGTACGCCGGGAGCGGCAGCGGCAACCAGCTGTGGTCGGTGGTGACCGACGCGAACAACGTCCGCATCCGCAACAGCAGCACCGGCCTGTACCTCGACGGCATGGGCCGCGCCGGCAGCGGCGCCGACGTCGGCCAGTACGGCGACAGCGGCAGCGCCAACCAGCGGTGGCGCATCGTCGCCGCCGGCTGAAAGCGTCACCCGGACGGGGCCGGTTTCCGGTCCCGTCCGGACTTTGTGCACCGCAACGTCGCATTTGCCCGCTGATTGCCGCCCGCACGCATGTTTTGCGGAACGCAACGGTGTCAACCCGTGATCGAGCACGCCGTCGCGGGAAGGAACGAAGATGCGAGCGCTGACCGTTGTGCCGGGACAGAAGGGCTCCCTGCGGGTCGCCACGGTGCCCGACCCGCGACCGGCGCACGGCGAGCTGCTGGTCCGCGGCCTCGCGCTCGGCGTGTGCGGCACGGACAAGGAGATCGCCCGCGGCGAGTACGGCTGGGCACCACCCGGCCGGGACCGCCTGGTGCTGGGGCACGAATCACTCGGGCAGGTGATCACCGCCACCGGTGACTTCGCCGAGGGCGACCTCGTCGTCGGCGTCGTCCGGCGGCCCGACCCGGTGCCGTGCGGCGCGTGCGCGGCCGGCGAGTTCGACATGTGCCGCAACGGCCGCTACACCGAGCGCGGCATCAAGGAGATCGACGGCTACGGCAGCGAACTGTGGACCGTCGAGGCGGACTACGCGGTGCGCCTCGATCCCCGCCTGCGGGACGTCGGCATGCTGATGGAACCCACGACGGTGGTCGCGAAGGCGTGGGAGCAGATCCAGCGCGTCGGGGAACGCGCGTGGTTCGAACCGAAGCGGGTGCTGGTGACCGGCGCGGGCCCGATCGGGTTGCTCGGCGCGCTGCTGGGCGTCCAGCGCGGCCTCGACGTCCACCTCCTCGACCGCGTCACCGACGGCCCCAAGCCCCGCCTGGCCGAGGCGCTCGGCGCGACCTACCACCACGAGCCGATCGAGAAGGTGCTGGCGTCCCTGGAGCCGGACATCGTCCTCGAAGCCACCGGCGCCGGCTCGCTGGTGTTCGACGCGATGGCGGGCACCGGTTCCTACGGCATCGTCTGCCTCACCGGCGTCTCCTCCACCGGGCGCAGCCTGACCGTGGACGCCGGGACGATCAACCGCGAGCTCGTTCTCGAGAACGACGTCGTCATCGGCTCGGTCAACGCCAACCTCCGCCATTACCGGGCCGCCGCCGACGCACTCGGCCGCGCGGACCCGGACTGGCTGGGCGGGCTCGTCACCCGGCGGGTGCCCCTGAGCAAGGCGGCCGACGCCTTCGAAGCGGGCGACGACGACGTCAAGGTCGTTCTCGACCTCGAGCGCTGATCGCCGTGGCCCCGATCGAGGACTACGCCCTCCTGGGCGACCTGCACACGGCCGCGCTGCTCTCGCGCGACGGCGCGATCGACTGGCTGTGCCTGCCGCGCTTCGACTCCCCGGCCTGTTTCGCCGCCCTGCTGGGCGACGAGCACGCCGGCACCTGGCGGCTCGCCCCGGCGAGCGGTGGGCCCGCGACCCGGCGTTCGTACCGCGGCGACTCGCTGATCATGGTGACCGAATGGGACACCGCCGACGGCACCGTCCGCGTCCTGGACTTCATGCCGCCGCGCGGGGAAGCCGCCGACGTCGTCCGGATCGTCGAAGGCGTGTCCGGCCGGGTGCCGATGCGCATGCTGCTGCGGCTGCGGCTCGACTACGGTTCCGTCACCCCGTGGGTCCGGCAGGAGAACGGCGAGTTCGTCGCGGTCGCCGGCCCGGACGCGATCCGGGTCCGCACGCCGGTGCCGCTGCACGGCGAGGACCTGGCCACGCACGCCGAGTTCACCGTCGCCGCCGGGGAGCGCGTCCCGTTCGTCCTCACCCACAACGCCTCCTACCGGCCGCGGCCGCGGTTCGCCGACGCCGAGGCCGCGCTCGCCGACACCGAACGCTTCTGGGCGGACTGGATCGGCCGCTGCCGGTACCGGGGACAGTGGCCGGACGCGGTCCGGCGCGCGCTGATCACCCTGAAGGCCCTCACCTACGCCCCGACCGGCGGCATCCTCGCCGCCGCGACGACGTCACTGCCGGAACAGCTCGGCGGGCCGCGCAACTGGGACTACCGCTACTGCTGGCTGCGCGATTCGACGTTCACCCTGCAGGCCCTGATCGGCACCGGCTACCACGACGAGGCTCGCGCCTGGCGGGAATGGCTCGTCCGCGCGGTGGCCGGCGACCCGGCCGACCTGCAGATCATGTACGGCCTCGACGGCACCCGCCGGCTCCCGGAGTCCACTCTGGACTGGCTGGCCGGCTACGAGGGCTCGGCGCCGGTCCGGGTCGGCAACGCCGCGGCGGACCAGTTCCAGCTCGACGTCTGGGGCGAGGTCCTCGACGGGCTGCACCTGGTCCGCGAGGCCGGGCTCCCGACGTTCCACCCGGCCTGGGACCTGCAGCGCGGCCTGCTCGACTTCCTCGAAGGGCACTGGGACCAGCCGGACAACAGCCTCTGGGAGGTCCGCGGCGACCGGCGGCACTTCGTCCACTCCAAGGTGCTGGCCTGGGCCGGCGTCGACCGCGCGGTGCACACGGTGCGAGCGCACGGTCTCGCCGGCCCGGTCGAGGACTGGCGGGCGCTGCGGGAGAAGATCCACCAGGACGTCTGCGCGCACGGGTACGACCCCGACCGCAACACGTTCACCCAGTTCTACGGCTCGCGCGGGCTGGACGCGGCACTGCTGCTCATCCCGCGCGTCGGCTTCCTGCCGGCGGAGGACCCGCGGGTCCGCGGGACGGTGGACGCGGTCCGCGCCGAGCTCGCCCACGACGGCTTCGTCCGGCGCTACGACGCCGACGCGGACGGCGGGGTGGACGGGCTGCCGGGCGGCGAAGGCAGCTTCCTGGCCTGCAGCTTCTGGCTCGCCGACGCCCTGCACGCAACCGGCCGCCCCGACGAGGCCCGCTCGCTGTTCGAGCAGCTTTTGGGGCTGCGCAACGACGTCGGACTGCTCTCGGAGGAGTACGACACGGATTTGGGACGTCAGGTGGGCAACACGCCGCAGGCGTTCAGCATGGTCGGACTGGTCAACACGGCCCGGCAGCTCTCGGGGTCGCAGACCGGGACGAACGCTCCGGGCGAGGACCAGCGCTCCTAGGCGTGCAGTCGGTGCACCACTGCCGGCCTGCAACGCCGCATCGTCATGCGCCGAGCCGATGTGCTCGATGTCCCGCGACCCGCGACGCGAGGTGTGCACGATCTGCACCGCCCTGGCCCCCGACGCCGTCTTCACCGTGCGCACATACGCCACGAGAGACAACCTGGAGCCGGCCGCTCAGTGCGCAGATTTTCACCGTTCACACGACGAAACCGCAGCTCAACAGCCAGCACCCTACCCAAGATCTGCGATCTTGAGCCAAAGTCGGGTAAGGTGTCCGAATGATCATGCGGGTGGCGGTTCCCGTGCTGCCGTGCCGAGATGTGCAGGCAGCGCGGTCGTACTTCACGGACGTGCTCGGATTCGACACCATATTCACCTGGGAGACCCCACCCAGCTACGCGGCCGTGGTCCGCAATTCCGCCGAGTTCCACCTGTCCGCCGAAAGCAGCGTCGACCCGGCCAAGGTGACGGTTGTCGTCGACGACGTCGATTCCTGCCACGACGAGCTGCGCGCCCGCGGCGCCGACATCGTCGAGCCACTGGCTGACCGGCCCTACGGGATGCGCGACTTCAACGTACGGACACCCGATGGGCACTTGTTGGTCTTCAGCCAGCCGCTTACCGAGTCCGAGTGACCATCAGCGGACCAGCCGGAAGAATGACCGGACCTCGTCGACGAACAACGCCGGCTGCTCGAACGCCGCGAAGTGGCCGACCTTGCCGGGCTCGTTCCAGGACCGGATGTTCGGGAACCGGCGCTCCGCCCACCGCCGATACGGGCGCTGCAGCTCCTTGAGGAAGACCGAACAGCCGGTGGGTACGGTCACCGGCGCCCGGCCGACCCGGAGATCTCATCCCGGGTAATAGCCCGATGCAGGTCGCCACCGGAGTCGGTCCACGACCAGCTGCCCTGGGCACCGAACCGCCGGTAGCCGAGCCGGGCCATCAGCTCGCACCACGCGTCGGACATCCGCTCGATCCCCCACCCCGGCGCGGCCGGCTTGTCGCTGAAGCCGTAACCGGGAAGCGATGGGCAGGCCCCTAGAACCGGCCGCTCAGTGCGCAGATTTTCGCCGTTCACACGACGAAACCGCAGCTCAACAGCCAGCACCCCCACCCAGGATCAGCGATCTCGAGCCGAGTCAGGTGAGGGGACGAACTCGACGTCGATCTGCACCGGGTGGCGTTTCGCAGCGCGGAGACGCCGGCAGCCGGCTCATGCCGAGGCGTTCGAGACCGAGGGGCCGCCGAAGGCGCGGAGGAACGTGTCGACGATGACGTCCGCGGCCAGGCGGTTGTCCAGGGCCGAAAGATCCTTTGTGGACAGACGCAGCAGGGCCCCCAGAACGCTGCCGGGCCAGCCGGCCGGCAGCCCCGCCCGCAGGAAGTGCTCTCCGGCGGCCCGCTCGAGGAACCGGTCCACCTCCTCGATCGCGCGCTGCCGCCGCGCCCAGATCTCCGGGTCCGAGCGCATCCGGCTCACCTCGGTCGGCCAGGTGCGGTTGACCTCGACGATCCCCCGGACGTACCGGTGCAGCGCCTCCGCCACCGGCGCCTCCCCGAACCGGGCCGCCTCGATCGCCGCTTCGATCGCGTCCAGGCGGACCTGGTAGACCGCGGACAGGAGCTCCTCCCGGCTCGTGAACCGGCGGTAGACGGTCCGGCGGTCGACGCCGGCCTCCGCCGCGATCGCCGCGATGCTCGTGGCCGGGTCTTCGGCGAGCATGCGAGCGCCCGTGGTCAGCAGCAGTTCGAGATTTCGTGCGGCGTCTGCTCTCACTCTCCCACCCTAGCATTAACTGTCACACCGGCGAGGCATTTAAGTGCTACAGTGATGTGGCAGATCGACTTAGGGAGCAGCAGTGGTCACCTACCAGGACCTCTTCATCGGCGGCACGTGGACCGCCCCGAGCAGCACCGAGCTGCTGGACATCCGTTCGCCGCACGACAACTCCGTCCTCGGCCGCGCCGCGCAGGCGCTGCCCGCGGACGTCGACCGCGCCGTCGCGGCCGCCCGGAAGGCCTTCGACGAAGGCCCGTGGCCGCGCACCTCGCCCGCGGAGCGGATCGCCGTCGTCCGCAAGCTGGCCGCCCTGCGCGAGAAGCGCGCCGACGAGATCGCGGCGCTCATCTCCGCGGAGAACGGCTCGGCGCTCTGGTTCACGAAGGCCGGCCAGCCCGGCCTGACCCGGCAGGCCAACGCCTACCTGAAGGCGGCCGAGGAGTTCGGCTGGGAAGAGACCCTGGAGCCGTCGGATCCCGCCGCGCCGTTCCGGTCGGTCGTGCGCCGGGAAGCGATCGGCGTGGTCGCCGCGATCATCCCGTGGAACTCGCCGTTCTCCTCGGCGTCCGCCAAGATCATCCCGGCGCTGCTCGCCGGCAACACCGTCGTGCTGAAGGTCTCGCCGGAGAACACGCTGAGCATGAACCTGCTCGCGGAACTGCTCGCCGAGGCCGGCCTGCCCGAGGGCGTCATCAGCGTCCTGCCCGCCGACCGCGAGACCAGCGAATACCTGGTCAAGCACCCGGACGTCGACAAGATCGCCTTCACCGGGTCGACCCGCGCCGGGCGCCGCATCGCGTCGCTGGCCGGGGAGCAGCTCAAGCGGGTCAGCCTCGAGCTGGGCGGCAAGTCGGCCATGGTCATCCTGCCCGACGCCGACCTCGGCGCGGCGATCCAGGGCGTCAAGTTCGGCTCCCTGCTCAACAACGCCGAATCCTGCATCGCGCAGACGCGCATCCTCGCGCCACGCAGCCGCTACGAGGAGGTCGTCGCCGGGCTGAAGGACTTGGTCGAGTCGCTCGGTGTCGGCGACCCGGCCGACGACGGGACGTTCATCGGCCCGATGATCCGCCGTGACCAGCAGCAGCGCGTCCTGGACTACATCCGCCTCGGCGTCTCGGAAGGCGCGCGGCTGGTCACCGGCGGCCCGGACGTCCCGGCGGGGCTGGAAACGGGCAACTACGTCACGCCGACGCTGTTCGCCGACGTCGACAACTCGATGCGCATCGCGCAGGAGGAGATCTTCGGGCCGGTCCTGGTCGTGATCGCCTACGACGACGAGGACGACGCCGTCCGCATCGCCAACGACTCCGAGTACGGCCTGTCCGGCGGGGTGTGGTCGGCGGATCCGGCGCACGCGCTCGCCGTCGCCCGCCGGGTGCGGACCGGCACGGTGACGATCAACGGCGCGCCGATCGGCTTCGACGGCCCGTTCGGCGGGTTCAAGGCCAGCGGCCTCGGCCGCGAGTACGGCGCTGTCGGGCTCGGCACCTACACCGAATACAAGACGATCACCGTTCCGGCCGCGAAATGACGCTCGACACCCCCGTCAGACCCGCGGTGCGGCCGGCGATGACGGCGCTGCTCCTCGCCGTCCTGCTGGCCGCGCTCGACCAGACCATCGTCGCCACCGCCCTGCCCCGGATCGCCCGCGACCTCGGCGGGTTCCGGGACGTCGCCTGGATCACCGCGTCCTACCTGCTCGCTTCGACCGCCGCGACGCCGCTGTGGGGCAAGCTCGGCGACCTGCTGGGGCGCAAGCGCCTCTACCTCGTGGCCACCACGGCGTTCCTGATCGCGTCCGCGCTCTGCGGGCTGGCGCAGGACCTGCCCCAGCTGATCGCCGCCCGCGCCCTGCAGGGGCTGGCCGGCGGCGGCATGATCGTCCTGACGTTCGCTCTGGTCGGAGACATCGCGGCGCCCGCCGAGCGCGGGCGCCACCAAGGCCGGTTCGGCTCGGTCTACGGCGTCGCCAGCATCGCCGGACCGCTGCTCGGGGGCCTGTTCACCGACCACCTGTCGTGGCGGTGGGCGTTCCTGATCAACGTCCCTTTCGGGCTGGTGGCCGTGGTGCTCGCGGCGCGGGCGCTGCCCACGACGACCCGGCGGGCGCCCGTCCGCATCGACTACGCCGGGGCGGTGCTGCTGGCCGGGGCGGCCACGGCGCTGGTCCTGATCACCTCCTTCGGCCCACGGTGGGGCTGGACGTCCCCGGGCACGCTGGCCCTCGCGGGCGGGGCGATCGTCCTCATCGGACTGGTGGTCCCGGTCGAGCGCCGCGCGGCGGCCCCGGTGCTGCCGGTCTTCCCCTCGCGCACGGTCGTCGTGGCCGCGGCCGTCGGGTTCATCGCCAACGTGGCGATGTTCAGCGTCCTGGTCTACCTGCCGACGTACCTGCAGGTCGTGGCCGGCGTCTCGGCGACGCTGTCCGGGGTGCACCTGCTGCCGCTGGTGCTCGGGCTGGTCGTCAGCCAGTCGCTGGCCGGGCGGTGGGTCGCCGCGCCGGGCCGCGTGCGGGGCGTCCTGGTGACCGGCATGGCGCTGAACGTCGCCGGGCTGCTGTTGCTGAGCACCCTGGCGCCGGGGACGACGCAGCCGGCGCTGATCGCGTACTTCGCCATCACCGGCGTCGGGATCGGCATGGTCCCGATGGTGGCGCTGACGGCGGCGCAGAACGCGGTCCCGGCCGCCGACATCGGGGCGGCGAGCGCAGTGGTCACCTTCGCCCGGTCGATCGGGGCGGCGTTCGGGGTGGCCGTCTTCGGCAGCCTGCTCGGCGAGGACGTGGCCGGGCACATCGGGGGCGCGTTCCTCGCGCTCACGCCGGTGGTCGTGCTCGGCACCGTCCTCGCCGCGCTGGTTCAGCCCTTTTCGGCGAAAGCGGCGAACAGCCCGGGCTCGTAGGAGCCGCCCTTCTGGTGCACGATCACGGCCAGCCGGTTGGCGGCGTTGATCAGGGCGACCAGCGCGATCAGGGCGGCGACCTGCTCGTCGTCGTAGTGCTCGCGCACCCGGGCCCAGGTCTCGTCGGACACGCCTTCGGCGGCGTCGGCGAGCCGGGTGCCCTCCTCGGCCAGCGCGAGCGCGGCCCGCTCGGCCTCGGTGAAGACCGTCGACTCCCGCCAGGCGGCGACGAGCGCGAGCCGGACCGCCGACTCCCCGGCCGCGGCGGCCTCCTTGGCGTGCATGTCGAGGCACCAGCCGCAGCCGTTGATCTGGCTGGCCCGCAGGCTGACCAGCTCCCGGGTGAGCTTCGGCAGCGGCGAGCGGTCGATGACCTGGCCGAGGCTCGCGAACCGCTTGCCCAGCCGGGTGCCGGTCTCGGTGGAAAACAGGTCGAGGCGGGTGTCCATGGCTTCGTCCTCACTGTGTCGTCGGGCGGAACGACCTCAAGACACCGGCGGGGCGGAGCTTGTGACACCCCGTCCACGCGGTGGAACGGCGCGTCCAGGTTCGTCCGCCTCGACGACATGACCACGCTGTGCTGCTGGTGACCGGGCTGTACCATCACTGCCGATGAGCTGGGCGGGGTGGAAGGTGCGGTTGCGGGAGGTCCGCCCGGCGGATCACCGCACCCTGATCGGCTTCGACCGCGGCTCCGACCGCCAGATCGGCGGCTACCGCCACTGGGCGACCCACCGCGACTCGACGGGCGACGACTTCCACTTCGCGATCGAGACCCTGCACAACCGCACGCTGGTCGGCTCGATCTGGATCCAGGCCGACCCGGCCACCGGCCACTTCAGCTACGGAATCGGCATCGGCCCGCAGTACCGCCGCTGCGGGTACGCCGCCGACGCGGTCACGGTGCTGCTGGCGTACATGTTCGAGCTGCGCCGCTACCGCAAGTGCGAGGTCAGCATCAACGGCAGCAATTTCGCCTCCCTGGCGCTGCACGGAGAGCTGGGCTTCCGCGAGGAGGGCCGCCCCCGCGACACGGAGCTGCGCCGCGGCGAGGTCCGCTACCCAGTTTTGATGGGGCTGACGGCGGCAGGGTTTGCGGAGCACCAGCCGGCATTCCTGGCGGCACGCGGCCCGGTCCGCCCCTGGCGCGGACGGCACTGGCGGACGCCCCGCCGCGGACGCCACTGGCGAGCCGAGCACCTACGCCCGGCCCGCTGAGGTCGAGCGGACACCCGGGCACGCGGCACCGGCTCGGCTCGGCTCGGCGGCGCGACCGGCGACCGCCAAGCAGGGCTCCCCGCCCGGCGGCGCGACCGGCGACCGCCAGACAGGGCTCCCCGCCCAGCCGGGCAACCGGCGATCGCCGGGGCAGACCTCCCGCCCGGCGGCGCGACCGGCGATCGCCAGACAGGGCTCCCCGGCCGCCCGCGCAAGGCGGCGGCTGTCGGTTCGCCGCGCAGGCAGCCGGGACCACCCCGCCGGCGCGAGCCGCTCCGCCTCCTCCGGGGACAGCGGACGCGGCTCCGCGCTACACGCCGCCAGCAGCAGCACCGCCGCCAGTGCCGCCAGGCGCTTCCCTGCTTGACCCCGGCGTGCTCGGCCGGCAGCGCGATCGGCGGTACCGGGTAGCCGTCGAGTTCGACCGGCCCCCGGCAGGCCGCGCGCGAGGCCGGCGGCAAAGCCGAGCGCACCCCGCCGCCTGCCCGGGACTCGCCGGGCACGCCATCGTACTCGCGATCCCGTCCGTCGCGGTCGAGGTCAAGACGTTGTCCTGCAAGCAGTTCCGCTCCCCGGCGCCCGGTCCGAAGCCGCGTGGGCGACGTCGACGCCGTTGCCGGACAGCGCGTTGCCGACCAACCGGTTGCCCGACGGCGCCAGATCTTCGGCGGACGCGACGGCCATCCCGCGCCCGGATTGCCGGTGACGAGATGGCGGGCCGGCAGGTTCCGGGTGCCGCCGGCGACCGGCCGTCACCAGGCCGGTGAAATGTCCGAGTCGACCGACGCCTTGCCTGGCGGATCCACCCGGATCTCCACCGCCGGATGGTCCCGCTCCACCCGGGTCGCGCCCTAACTTCCTTTCCGTCGGAAACACCGGAAAGGAAAGCCATGAACGAAGTGCTCGGCTTCATGTTCCTCCGCTTCGCCGTCATCGGCGGCGGAATCCTGCTGCTCGTCCTGCTGCTCGGCGTGGTCGCGATCATCCTGAAGAAACTGGGCCGGTGAGCCGGGTTGCCGCTAAGCCGGGAACCCGCGGCCCAGGCCGTGCTGGACCGCGTACCGCAGGGCTTCGATCCGGTTGCGCACGCCGATCTTCGCGAAGGCGTTGTTGATGTGCGTCTTCACCGTTGCCTCGGCGATGACGAGCTCGGCCGCGATCTGGCCGTTGCTCAAGCCCGCCGCGATCAGGCCGAGGACCTCGGCCTCGCGCGCGGTCAGCCCGTCCGGCAGCCGGTCCTTCTCCGCGCCCCGGCCCGACAACGCGGACGCCACGCGGCCGGACACGCCCGCGCCGAAGGTCAGCTGGCCGGCGACCACCGCCCGGAGTGCGGCCCCGATCTCGGTGCGGCCCGCGTCCTTCGTCAGGTAGCCGCGCGCCCCCGCGGCCAGGGCGCCGGCGATCGATCCGTCGTCCGCGTACGTCGTCAGGACCAGGACGGCGACCTCGGGGTGGTCGCGGACGATCCGCTCGGTCGCTTCGGCGCCGCTCATGACCGGCATCGTGAGGTCCATCAGGACCGCGTCGATCCGGTCGAGCCGCCGCAGGAGGGCGAGTGCTTCGGCGCCGTCGGCCGCCGCGCCGGCCACCTCGACGTCGTCGAGCAGGCCCATGAGCGCGACCAGGCCTTCGCGGACGGCCTGCTGGTCGTCCACCACGACCACCCTGATCACCCGCGGCTCCCCCATGATCACCCTCCCGGCACCGGGAGGCAGGCTACCACCGGACGGCCGCCGGGGAATCCACTGTGGAGGTTCGGAGGACGGCGCGGCGGGGTGCAAGCGCCGCGCCGCCCTCCGCACGCCTCAGGCCGGGGCGACCGCCCGCCCCGTCTGCGGCGAGATCATCCCCGCGCACAGCCCGCGGCTCGCCAGCGTGCGGGCGATCTGCGGGATGGCGGAGAGGGTGTTGGCCGGCCATTCGTGCATCAGGATGACCTGGCCGTTCGTGAGCCGGGCGTTGGCCGCGACGATCGCGCTGACGCTCGCGTTGTTCCAGTCGCCCGAGTCGACGTCCCAGATGACCTGGCGGAGCCCGTACTTGGCCGCCACCGACTGGACCGTCGCGTTCGTTTCCCCGTACGGCGGGCGGAACAGCCGGGGCGTACCGCCGCCGCCGGCCGAAATCGCCTGCTGGGTGCGGGAAATCTCGGAGTCCACCTGCGCCTGGCTCTGCTGGGTCAGGTGCGGGTGCGTGTAACTGTGGTTGCCGACCCACATGCCCGCGCTCGTCTGGGCGCGGACCTGCGCCGGGTAGGCGGCCGCGTACTGGCCCTCGTTGAACATCGTCGCCCGCAAGCCGTTCTGGCGCAACGCGTTCAGGATGGCCGGGGTGTGGGCGTTCGACGGCCCGTCGTCGAACGTCAGGCCCACGTACCCGCTGCACGCGGCCGCCTGGGCCGCCGGCGTGACGGCGATGGTGCCCGCCACGGCGAGGGCCGCCGTGGCCAGGATGGTGATCGACCGGCGCATGGTCAGCCCACCGTGATGTTCGAGTTGCCGCTGCTCTGGTAGCCCTCCGTCGCCAGGATCATGTAGTAGTTGAAGCTGCCCAGCCGCATGCCGGCCCGGCCCCACGCGTCGAAGTGGTTGCCGGTGGTGATGCTGCCGCCGGTCCGCCGCTGCTGGCGCACGCTCCAGTACTGGTTGAACGTCTTGTTGCCTTCGACGGACGGCGCGTTGTAGCGGGTCGTCTGGTAGATGTCGTACGTGCCGCCGTCGCTGGTGACGGTGCCCTTGTACGTCCCGGTCGGCCGCCAGCTGCCCCAGTTGTCGACGATGTAGTACTCGACGAGCGGGTTGGACGTCCAGCCGTAGAGGGCCAGGTAGCTGTTGCCGGAGGGGTTGAAGCTGCCGGAGTAGTTCACCGTCCGGCGGCTGCCGTTGCTCCAGCCCTTGCCGGCGACGAAGTTGTTGACGTTGCTCCAATTGGTCCGGTAGTTGCCGCCGGAGGAGAGCGTCATGGAGACCGAGCCGCCGCCGGCGGTCCAGAACGAGTAGTAGTACCCGTTGTCGGTGCCCGTCCGGTTGGACGTGATGACCGTGTCGGCCCAGGCGGTTCCGGGCAGGAATGCGGCGATCAGCGCAAGGACGGCGCCGCCGGCGAACACCCTGCTGCGGCCGCGTTTCTTGGTGAGCATGCTTCCTCCTCGTCGAGGCTGGCAGGCGAGCCAGGATGGGAAAAGCATGCGAGCGATCCCGCTGGTCGGGCAATAACTTTCGGAAAGTTTCGATGATCGCGCGGGGCGTACCTCGCGTCAACCCCTAGGAATTACAGGGGGTTTGCCGCTTCCGGAAAGCGCTAGCGTGGGCACCGCACCGTTCTCGATCACCACGGGGGATTCACATGAAACGAATTGCGGCCGCGGTCGCGCTCGGAATCGTCGCGACGGCACTGCCGGTCACGGCGGGCACGGCGTCCGCGACGGAGTCGGTCACCTGCGGCAACTACTGGACGCCGGGCGCGTCCGGCCCGTCCGCACGCGATTACCACTGGGGCAACTGCGGTTCCGCCGCCACGAAGATCGAGGTGTGGGGGCTGGCCTACGGCGGCGGCGTCCGCGCCAAGCAGGGCGAGAAGTGCGTGGCCGCAGGCACTTCGGTGCTGCTCGGGCAGACGACCCAGTACCTGGTGACTTCCTTCGAAGGCGTGGACACCCACACGGCCTGCTGACACCGGGCGGGGTGAGCCGGCTCCGGCTCACCCCGCTCCCCCTATTCGCGGACGCCGATCGCGTCGATCGGCCGGGCCCGCAGCGCCACCGACGTCGCCACCCCGATCGCCACCATCCCGAGCGCGGCCGCGCCGGCGACGATTCCGAAGTAGACGGTCAGCGGACCGGCCGGGACCGGGTTGCCCCGCAACCCGAAGTTGAGCAGCGCCAGCGGGACCAGGGCCACCAGCGTGCCCAGCACGATCGCGATGCCGACCGTGGCCAGTGCTTCGAGCCGCATCATCCGGGTCACCTGGCGGCGGGTCGTGCCGACCAGCCGCAGCAGCGCGAACTCGCGGCCGCGCTGCGCGGTCGTCAGGACCAGCGTGTTGGCCACCGAAATCGCGAGGTACCCGACGATGACGCCGGCCGCGACCAGGTTCAGGTAGAACTGCGCCTGCCGCTCGCCGCCTTCCGGCGCGGTGCTGACGGACGCCGGAGCCACCACCAAACCCGGATAGGGCAACGCACTCAGCGCCGAAGCCACCGCGCCCGCGTCGGCGCCGGGCTGCCGCCGGATCAGCACCGAATCGTCCAGCCGGCCGCCGATGTGCTCGCGGGCCAGCGCGACCGGCAGCACGAAGTCGCCGAAGGCCAGGTCGTGCGTGTAGGTGGCGACCAGCCGCAGCTTCGCCGGGACGCCGTCGCCGAAGTAGAACTCGACCTCGTCGCCGAGCTTCTTCTCCAGCCAGTCCGCTTCCGCCCGGCTCAGCGCCACGGTGTTCCCGGTGAGGTCGGCGAGCCGTCCGGCGTCGACGCCCAGCTCGAGCGCGGCCCCGGCCCGGTCGCCCGCCAGGCCCTGCGCGGGGGTCCGCTGGACCTCCACGCTGTCGCCGACCGGCGTCGCGGTGATCACGGACGTGCGGACCACCGGCGTCGCCGCCGCGACCCCCGGCACCCGGCCGGCCGCCGCGGCCACCTCGGGCGAGAGCCCGCCCGGTGCGGTGAGGACGTAGTCGGCGGTCGTCGACCGCGCCGACTCCTGCTGGGCCGCCGCGGCGGTCGCGGTCGGCCCGTAGAAGGTGGCGAGCGCGAACGCCACGGCCAGCATCAGCGGGGTCACCGCCGCGGCGACGCGCCGGGCGTTGGCGTGGGCGTTCGCCCCGGCGAGGTACCCGCTGATCCGCCAGACCCGCGCGAGCACCGGGGCCAGGAACCGGGTGACCAGCCCGGTCACCTGCGGGCCGACCACGGCCAGCCCGATGACGACGACGAGGGTGGACATGGTCGAGATCGCGGCGGCGATGTCGCCGCGCAGGAACAGCGGGACGAGCGCGCCGCCGACGCCGGCCAGCACCAGGGCCCAGCCGGTGAACAGCCGGCCGCGGCCCAGCTCACGGCGGTCCACCGCGGCCTCGCCCAGCGCCTCGACGGGCCGGATCGACGACGGCCGCCGCGAGGCCGCCCAGGCCGCCAGCCGGGCCGCGCCCAGGCCGAGCAGGACCGCCGCCGCCGGCGGGAGCGGGCTGATCGCCAGCCCGAAGTCGGCCGGGATCACGCCGATCGCGGCGAACGCGTCCCGCAGGCCACCGGCGACCGCCAGGCCCAGCAGGCTGCCCAGGACGCCGGCGACGAGCGCGATCAGCGTCGTCTCGGTGCCGATCAGCTTGCGGATCTGCCGCGGGGTGGCCGCGACCGCGCGCAGCAGCGCGAACTCCCGGCGGCGCTGGTTGATGGTCAGGGCGAGGGTGCTCGCCACCACGAACACCGCGACCAGCAGCGCGAACCCCCCGAACGAGCCGGCGATGGCCAGCAGCAGCACCCGGGTCTGGCTGACGTCGAGGAACTCGATGCTGCTGCGCTCGACGCCGGTGGTCACCTCGGCGCCGCCGGCGACCGCCCGCACCCGCTCGGCGAGCGTCTCCGGCGCCACGCCGGGGTCGGCGAGGACGCCGATCACGTGCACCTGGCCGGGGCGGCCGGCCAGCTCGGCGGCCCGGCCGGGGGTGAAGAACAGGGCGGCTTGACGCGCGGTGCCGTCGACGACGCCACTCACCTTGAAGGGCACCGGCCCGGACCGGGTGGTGATCCGCACCTGGCCGCCGACGCCGACGTCGGCCCGGCGGGCGAGGCCGGCGTCCAGCACGACCTCGTCCGCGGTGGCGGGCGCGGTGCCGCCGCGCAGGGTGAACGGTGCCAGCACGGCCGCGTCCCAGTTGTGGCCCAGCGACTCGCGGTCGGCGAGCACCCGGCCGTCGCGGGTGACGACCTGCGCCGGGAAGCTCTGCTCGGCCACGGCCGCGCGCACCCCGGGGACGGCGGCGATCCGCCCGGCCAGTGCCGCCGGGACCGGCGGCTGCTCGCCGACCTGCTCGGAGGACAGGGCGTCGGCGCCGGGCGGGCGCACGGACTGGGCTCCGCCGACGACGACGGCCGCGGCGGCGTAGCGCTGGGTGGGGACGCCGGCGCGCAGGCCGGATTCCATGAGGATGCCGCAGGCGGCGACCAGGGCGGTGCCGCAGAGGATGGCGATGAAGGCGCCGGCGAACCCGCCGAGGCGGCTCCGGATCGTCTGCCAGGCGAGGTCCAGCACGCTCACCACTCCCCGAGGTGCGTCATCCGCTCCGCGACCCGCTCGGGGGTGGGGTGCGGGAGGTGGCCGGCCAGCTTGCCGTCGGCCAGGAAGAGCACGCCGTGCGCGGCGGAGGCCGCGACCGGGTCGTGGGTGACCATCAGCACGGTCTGGCCCATCTGCTCGACGATCGCGCGGAGCAGGTCCAGGACCTGCCGCCCGGTGCGGGTGTCGAGGGCGCCGGTCGGCTCGTCGGCCAGCACGACCTCGGGCCGGGTGACCAGGGCCCGCGCGATCGCGACGCGCTGCTGCTGCCCGCCGGACAGCTCGGCCGGGCGGTGCTCCAGCCGGTTCGCGATCCCGACGCCGTCGACGACCTGCCGCAGCCACTGCGGGTCCGGCTTGGTGCCGGCCAGCCGCAGCGGCAGGGTGATGTTCTGGAGCACGTTCAGCGACGGCAGCAGGTTGTAGGCCTGGAAGACGAACCCGATCCGGGTGCGCCGCAGCTCGGTCAGCTGGCGTTCCTTGAGCCGGCCGATTTCGGTGCCGCCGAGCAGCACGCGCCCCGACGTCGGCCGGTCGAGGCCGGCCGCGCAGTGCAGGAAGGTGCTCTTGCCCGAGCCCGACGGGCCCATCACGGCGGTGAACGTCCCCCGGGCCACTTCTGCCGACACGCCGTCGAGCGCGGTGACGGCGCCGTCACCGGAGCCGTACACCTTCCGGACCCCGGTCAGTTCCAGCGCATTCGCTGTGGTCATTGCGATCCCCTTCGTTCTCTCCCCAGGAAAACTAGGGCGGCGCGGACGGCGGATCGATCCTGTGGGGAGGTGGATGCGGGGTAGCGCCAGCACTACCCCGGGGGTGGGGTGGGACACTGTGGCCGTGACGACCCGCTTGCGCGAGTGCTGGTCGGCGGTTCGTTACCTCGTGGTCGGCGCCGGCACTTCGCTGCTGTCGATGTTCGCCCTCACCGGGCTGTTCGCCGTGGTCCTGCTGTGCCCGTTCGGCGTCGGGATCCCGTCGCTGGCCCCGATGATCCGGCTGTCCCGGTGGCCGGTCGGGGTGGATCGCCGCCAGGCCGCGCGCCACCTCGGCGAGCCGATCCCCGAGCCGTACCGCGACGGCTCCCCGCTGAAGGACCCGGCGACCCGCCGCGACCTCGCGTGGCTCGCCCTCCACGCGGCGACCGGGACGATCCTGGGGGTGCTGTCGTTCGGCCTGCCGGTGAGCGCGCTCCAGCAGGTCGTCTTCGCCGTCGTCTGGCCGTGGGTGCCCGGCGGCATCGAAGGCCAGCTCGGCCTGGTGGTGAACTCGTGGCCCATGGCGGGGCTGAGCGTGCTCAGCGCGGTCGCGATGGTGGCGTTGTTCCTGCTGATGCCGCGCGTCGCCCGGTGGAAGGCGGGGCTCGCGCAGCGGCTGCTGCGGCCCGCGCCCGGCGTCGTGCTGGCGGACCGGGTCGCCGAGCTGACCGCGACCCGCGCGGCGGCGCTGGAAGCCCACGGCGCCGAGCTGCGGCGCATCGAGCGTGACCTGCACGACGGCACGCAGGCCCGGATCGCGGCGGTCGTGCTGCAGCTGGGCATCGCCGGGCAGCTCTACGACCGGGACCCGGCGACCGCGCGTGACCTGCTGGTCAAGGCCCAGGACACCGCGACCGACGCGCTGGCCGAACTGCGCACGGTCGTCCGCAGCATCTACCCGCCGCTGCTGAGCGAACGCGGCCTGGCCGGGGCGGTGCGGGCGCTCGCCGAGCGCTGCCCGGTGCCCGCCGCGGTCGACGTCGAGTACGAGGCGGGCCGCCCGGCCGCGGTCGAGGCCGCGGCGTACTTCGTCGTCGCCGAGGCGCTGGCCAACGTCACCAAGCACGCCGATGCGTCCAAAGTGGACATCGCGCTCGGCGGCACGGCGTCGTTGCTGTACTTGGAAATCCGCGACGACGGCCGCGGCGGCGCGGTCGAGTCGGACGGCAGCGGGCTGGCCGGCATCCGGCGCCGCGCCGAAGCCTTCGACGGAACCCTCACCCTGACCAGCCCACCCGGTGGGCCGACCGTGCTGCGAGTGGAGCTGCCATGCGGGTCGTGATCGCGGAGGACGACGCGCTGCTGCGCGAAGGCCTCGCCCTGTTGCTGAAGACGGCGGGCATCGAACTGGCGGCGGCGGTCGACAACGCCGAGGACTTCCTGGCCTTCGTCGAGGGCGACCGGCCCGACGCGGTCGTGATGGACGTCCGCATGCCCCCGACCCACCGCGACGAAGGCCTGCGCGCGGCCGTCCGGGCCCGCGAGATCCACCCGGCGCTGCCGGTGCTGGTGCTGTCGGCCCACGTGGAGACGAGCTACGCGGTCGAGCTGCTGGCCGACGGCGTCGGCGGGGTGGGCTACCTGCTGAAGGAGCGCGTCGGCAAGGTCGAGCGGTTCCTGGACGCGCTCGAGCGGGTGGCGAAGGGCGGCACGGCGATGGACCCGGAGGTGATCGCCCAGCTGATGGCCCGCCGGCGCGCGGCCGATCCCTTGGCGGCGTTGACCGCGCGAGAGCGTGAAGTGCTGGCGCTGATGGCCGAGGGCTACAACAACGGCACCATCGCGGAGCTGCTGGTGGTCAGCGACGGCGCGGTGTTGAAGCACATCCGGAACATCTTCGCGAAGCTGGGCCTGCCCTCCGACGAGGGCGCGGGGCACCGCCGGGTGCTGGCGGTGCTGGCGTACCTCGGCCGGGATGCGGGGTAGCGCAGGCACTACCCCGCATCCGGGTGCGCACGGCATTTCCGCCGGCGCGGCCGATCTTTAGCGTTCACGGCATGAACAACGACAACGTTTCGACGCGTCCCTCGACCCCGGTCCTGCTGTGGCTGGTGCTGGTGATCAGTGCCACGGTCAACGCCGGCGGCCTGCTCGTGGGGCTGGATCTGCTACCTCGGACGATCGCCGGCGGCATCGCGGTCGCGGCGATCGCGGGCCTGGTCACCCACTACGTCCGGCGGCGCAGGCAGACGTAGGTCGCGAGCGCCGCCGCCACCAGCGCCGCCGCGGGCCAGAAGGGGTTCGCCACCGCCCCGGCCAGCACGGGGCCGGCCGTGGCCCCGACGTTGAGCGCAGCGGTCGCGTAGGACCCCTTCATCGTCGGAGCGCCCTCCGCCAGCCGCAGGATCCGGGCGATCACCGTGCCCCCGACCGCGAACGACAACGCACCTTGCGTGAACGCGAGCGTGACGAGCACCGCCGGGACCTGCCCGGCCAGGGCCGCCGCGAGCCACCCGGCGAGCAGCAGCGGCCCACCGATCAGAACCACCCGTGCGGGCCACCGGTCGGCGAGCCGCCCGGCCGCGGTGATCCCGGCGAAGCACCCCACACCGAACGCACCGAGCACCACCGGCACCGGAGCGACACCCGCGGCCACCGGCGCCAGGTAGGTGAAGACCCCGAACGTGGCCGCGTTCACCAGCGCCGCGACGGCGAGCACCCCGGCCAGCGGTCGCAACTCCGCCAGCTCGGCCCGCAACCCGACCGGCCGCTCGCCCGCCGCGGTGTCCGGGATCCACCACACCGCCGCGAACGCGGGCAGGCACAGCGCGGCCACCGCCCAGAACGCCGACCGCCAGCCGAACGCCGCATCCAGCAGCGCTCCACCGGGCACTCCGGCGACGCACGCCACCGTCGTGCCGCTCAGCAGGACGGCGAGCGCGCGGCCGGGGCGCGCGAACCCGGTCGCCGCGGTCAGGGCCACGGCGAGGAATCCCGCGTTCGCCACCGCGGCCAGCACCCGCGTCGCGAGCAGGACGGCGAACGACGTCGTCAGCCCGCCCACGACGTGGGTCAGCGCGAAGAGCGCCAGGAAGCCCAGCAACGCCGTCCGCCGCCGCCAGGACCGGGACAGGGCCGCCATCAGCGGCGCGCCGGCGACCATCCCGGCGGCGAAGGCGGAGGTCAGGTACCCCGCCTGCGCCGCCGGGACGGCGAAGGCGGCGGCGATGCCGGGCACCAGCCCGGCCAGCATGAATTCGGACGTGCCCATGGCGAACACGGCCAGGGCGAGGAGGTACAGGGGCACGGAAGCTCCAGGAGATCACGAGATCGGCAGGACGATTTCGTGGTCACCCGGCAACCCGGGAACGGGGAGTTATCGGGCCGCCGGGAAGACCGGCAGCCCGGTCCTGGACGCTTCGGGGCTCGACACGGCTTCGAGACTAGCCGATCACGGGGTCTTCCGGCGCGGGCATGTGCCGGATGCTGTCACTGCCCTTGTGGTCGTGGGCGCGTTCGTACCGGGACTCCAACGCGCGCACCAGCTTGTGCGTCGCCCCGGCGTAGGCGTCGTCCACGGTGGCCGCGTGATGGGTGACCGCCACCGGCTGCTTGCCGCTGGGCCGGGCCTCGATCACGCACTTCTTGTCCTCCGTCTCGGCGCCCCCGTCTTCGCTGAGGTGCACCTCCACCCGGGTCAGCCACCCGCCGAACCGGGACAGGCCCTGTTCCAGGTCGGTGGTCACGTAGGCGGCCAGCCGTTCGCCACCGTGGATGTTGTGGTCGGTGTTGACCTGGATCTGCACGAGCACCCTCCTCGGCGAGACAGCGATGATCCCGATCAATACCACGGCGGCGGCGAAGTCAAACCGGTCCACTATGGACGGAGGCTGCGCAGCATCAGGTCCGCGAAGTGCTTCCCCACCTGCTCCCCCGACAGCTCGCCCTCCGGGTGGTACCACATCCCCAGCCGGTGGATGGCGCCGAAGTGGTAGTTGATCACCAGGTCGGCCGGGACGTCCGCGCGGAAGACCCCGGACTGCTGCCCCTCGGCGACCAGGTCGCGGACTCGCTCGTGGTACGTCCGCCGCTCCGCCCGCACCTGGACCTGCTTGGACTTCTCCAGCAGCGGGAACGACTGGAAGAACACCGTCGCCGCGTCGAGGTCGGCGATGCTGGTGACCACGACGTCGGCGATGATCGCGTGCAGCCGCTCGGGCAGCGGCAGGTCCGACTCGGCGATCGTCACCATCCGCCGCGTCTGCATCCGCAGCATCGCCGCGTAGATCTCGAAGAGCAGGTCGTCCTTGGACTCGAAGTAGTGGTACAGCCCGCCCTTGGTGACGCCGGCTTCCTCGACGATCTCGCGGACCGTCGTCGCCTCGAAGCCCTTCTCGGCGAACAGCCGCACCGCCGCCCGCACGACCTTCTCCCTGACACTCATGTCGCCACCCTATGTGAGCGGACGGGCCGGCCCGTGGCGCCCACGAGCCGGCCCGGACGTCACTTGCTCACCAGGTTGACCTGCTCGGGAGTGGCCCGCTCACCGGAGTACGGCGAGATCGCGCCCGTCCCCCGGTCGGTGACGGCCGGTGGCTGGAGCACCGTCGTCGTGGTGTCCGGGTTGATCTTGAAGACGTACGCGCCCGTGTAGCCGGCGTGCGAGTCCTTCGAGAACCCGAACGGGGTCAGGCCCGGCCCCTTCAGCGCGCCGGAGCTCATCGCGTCGACGACCTTCTGCCGCGTCGGGTCCGGCCCGGCCGCCTTCAGCGCCTGCCCGAACGTGTAGGCCTGCACCATCCCGAACAGCACCGTGTTGGTGAACGGCTCCTTCGCGATGTACTTGTCGTGGATGCCCTTGAAGTAGGCGACCCAGGGGTCCGAGGTTTGGGCGACGTCGGGCAGGTACCCGGTACCGATCAGGCCGGCCAGCAGCTGCCCGCTCGAGACACTGGCGCCGCCGCGCTTGGCGAAGTCCTGCAACAGCCCGGAAAGCGTCGCCGGGTCCGCGCCGATGCTGCTGACCACGAACTGCGGCTTGTACCCGATCTTCGCCGCGGCCAGGATCGACAGCGCGGTGAACGCCGGGATGCACGCGCAGACCACCACCTCGGCCCCGGCCGCCTTGAGCGCCGACAGCTGCGGCGTGACGTCGGTGTTCGCGCTGTCGTAGCCCTGTTTGGCGACGACCTGGTCCTTGACGAACTGGTCGAGCCCGGCCTGGGTGTCGCGGCCGACGTCGTCGTTCTGCGTGAAGTAGCCGACCTTCTTGCCCGCGAAGGTGTCCTTGACGTACTTGCCCTGGATCTTGCCTTCCCGGGTGTAGTCCACCTGGTACCCGAAGGTCATCGGCGCCTTCTGCGGGTTGTCCCAGGCGAGCGCGCCCGAGGACACCAGCAGGTCCGGGACGCCTTCGGAGTTCAGGTACTCGACGACCTTCGAGTGCGTCGGCGTCCCCAGGCCCCCGACGATCGCGAAGACCTTGTCCTGCAGCACGAGCTTCTTGACGACCTCGACGGTCTTCGTCGGGTTGTAGCCGTCGTCCTCGACCTTGTAGTCGATCTTGCGGCCGTTGATCCCGCCGGCGTCGTTGATCGCCTGGTAGACCGCGCGGGCCCCGACGGAGATCTTGCTGTACCCGGGCGCGGCCGGGCCGGTGAGCGGCTGGTGCGTGCCGATGACAACGGCGTCCTTCGTCACGCCGACCGCCGAATCGGCGGCCTGCTGCCCGCCGCCGTCGCTCTCCCCCGCGCCGCCGCACGCGGTCAGCGTCAGGGCGAGGGCGAGGAACCCCGCGCCGTACCTAGTGGTTCTCATGGTTCTCCTTCTTTTCGGCGGGTCGACGGAGAAGCCCGCGCAGCTTCTGGAAACCGCCCTGGATGCCACGCGGGAAGGCGAGCACGACGACGATGAGGATCACGCCGTACACCGCGAGCGGGAGGTTGTTGGCCACGTCGGTGTTCAGGTGCAGGACGTCGGCGAGGTCCTCGGACCAGGCCTGGAAGTACACGAGCGCGACCGCGCCCCACAGCGCGCCCCACAGGGACCCGAGCCCGCCCAGCACCACCGCGGCCAGCAGGCTCAGCGACAGCGCGGGCGTGAACGAGCCGGGCGCGGCGGTGCCCAGCAGGAACGCCTGCAGGCCACCGGCGAGCCCACCGCACACCGCGCTGATCAGGAACGCGAGGATCTTCGTGCGCCCGACGGCGATCCCGCTCAGCGCGGCGGCGACCTCGTCGTCCCGGACCGCGCGGAAGTCCCGGCCGAGCCGGCCGCGGACGACGTTCACCACCAGGACCAGCGCGAGCAGCACGCTGAGCCAGACGATCCAGGTCTGCCAGCGCAGTTCCGGGACACCGACCCCGGCCGGTCTGCTGTGGACGGTGAAGTTCAGCCCGTTGCTGCCGCCCAGGAAGTCGGGGAACTTCCGGGTCAGCGCGGGCAGGCCGACGGCCAGCGCCAGGGTCGCCCCGGCGAGGTACGGGCCGCGCAGCCGGGCCGCCGCCGCGCCGGCCAGCAGCCCGGCGAGCCCGCCGGCGGCCGAAGCCAGCAGCAGGTCGGCCCACAGCGGGAACGACGGCACGTGCTTCACCAGCAGCGCCACCGTGTAGGCACCGATGAACATGAACGCGCCGTGGCCCAGCGACACCTGGCCGGTGAGGCCGGTCAGCAGGGTCAGCCCGGCCACCGCGACCAGGTAGTACCCGATGGTCGCGAGGCGCAGGTTGGTGAACTCGTCGGTGACCAGGGTCAGCAGCACCACCACCGCGAACGCGCCCAGCGCGGCGAGGGCGTGGACGAGCAGCGGCGGCATCGTCCGGCGTTGCTTCGCCGGGGCCACCAGGACCTCGGGTGGTTCGGTGCGCACGCTCATACCCGCCTCACCTTGGCCCGGCCGAACAGCCCGTTGGGCCGCAGCGTCAGCACGACCACCAGGATGGCGAGCGCGGCGATCGTCACCATCTCCGGTCCGAAGTAGCCGGACACATAGGACAGTCCGACGCCGAGGACGAACCCGCCGGCGATGGTGCCCAAGGGGTTGTCGAGGCCGCCGAGCACGGCCGCGGTGAGCGCGTAGACGAAGACGCCGTCCAGCACGTTCGGGAAGAGGAACGGCGGGGTGGCGAGCAGCCCGGCCAGGGAGCCGACGGCCGCGGCCAGTCCCCAGCCGGCGGTGAGCATCAGCCCGACCCGGACGCCGAGGGTGCGCGCCACTTCGGGGGCGAACGCGGCCGCCCGCATCCGCAGGCCCAGCGGCGTGTACTTGAACACCACCAGCACCAGCGCGGCGATGGCGACGACGATCAGCACCACGAACAGGTCGTTGGCGGAGAACCGGCCGCGGAAGTCGAAGGCGTACGGGAACGCCAGCGGCTCGTTGGACCAGATCATGCCCGCGACCGCCTGCAGCACCAGCAGCAGCCCGAGGGTGACGATGATCGAGCTGAGCTCGGAGCGGTGCCGCAGCGGCCGGATGAGCAGCCGTTCGGTGGCGACGCCCAGCAGCGTCCCGGCGACGATCGCGACGGCGAACCCGAGCCAGTAGCTGCCGGTCGCCTTCGTCACCGAGTAGGCGAGGTAGGTGGAGATCAGGGCGAGAGCGGGTTGCGCGAAGTTCACCACCCGGGTGGCCCGGTAGATGATGACCAGGGCGAGCCCGAGCGCCGCGTACACCGCGCCGGCCGAGATCCCGCCGAGGGTCAGGTCGAAGAAGTCCTGCATACCGGACCGTTCACCTCCAATTAGGACGGTCAGAAACCCAGGTAGGCGTGGCGGAGGCCGTCGTCGGCCAGCAGTTCCGCCGCGGTGTCGACGGCCACGACCCGGCCGAGCGCGAGGACGTACCCCCGGTCGGCGATGGACAGGGCGGAGTGCGCGTTCTGCTCGACGAGCACGACGGTGAGCCCGGTGGAGGCCCGCAGGTCGCGCAGGATGCCCATGATCCGGGCGGTGATGAGCGGCGCGAGGCCGAGCGAAGGTTCGTCGAGCAGCAGCAGCGACGGCCGGCTCATCAGGGCCCGGCCGATGGCGAGCATCTGCCGTTCGCCGCCGGAGAGCGTCGAGGCGGGTTTCGCCGAACGTTCTTCCAGGGCCGGGAAAAGCTCGTACATCTCCCGGCGGGCGGCGGCCCGGTCGGCGCGGTCCCGCCGCCACAGCGCGCCCAGCCGGAGGTTCTCGTCGACGGTCAGCTCGGTGATGACGCCGCCGCCTTCGGGCACGTGCGCCACGCCGCCGCGGGCGATCCGGTCCGGTGCCAGCCCGGTGAGGTCCTTCTTGTCCCAGGCGATCCGGCCGCTGCGGGCGGGGTGCAGGCCGCTGATGGTGCGCAGCAGGGTGGTCTTCCCGGCGCCGTTCGCGCCGAGCACGGCGGTGATCCCGCCGCGTTCGACGGTGATGCCGACGCCGTCGAGCGCGCGGACCGCGCCGTAGGCCACGGACAGCTCTTCGATCTCAAGCACCGGACGCCTCCTCGGCGGGGTCGCCGAGGTAGGCCTCGGCCACGCGGGGATCGGCCTGGATCCGCGCCGGCGGGCCGGTCGCGATCACCTCGCCGAAGTTCAGCACCACCACCTGGTCGCAGACCTGCATGACCAGGTCCATGTGGTGTTCCACCAGCACCACCGCCATCTGCCGCCGCAGCGAGAGGATCAACGTCGAGAGCTCGACGAGCTCGGCGGACGACAGCCCGCTCGCGGGCTCGTCGAGCAGCAGCAGGTCGGGCTCGGCCACCAGGGCCCGCGCGAGCGCCACCCGTTTCCGCACGCCGTAGGGCAGCACGCCGGGCAGCCGGCCGGCGAGGTCGGCGATCCCGAGTTCGCCCAGGGTCTCCCGGGCCCGCCCGGCCAGCTCGGCTTCGTCGCGGGCCGAGCGGCCGGCGCCGACGAGGGCGGGGAACGCGCCGGTGCGGGCGTGGCGGCCCGCGCCGGCCATCACGTTCTCCAGGACCGTCAGGCCGGGGAAGAGCCCGAGGCCTTGGAGCGTCCGGACGATCCCGAGCCGCGCGAGGTGCTCCGGGCGGTGCCGGACGAGCGGGCGCCCCCGCCACAGCACCCGGCCCGCCTGGGGCCGGACGAAGCCGCAGACGACGTTGAACAGCGTCGTCTTGCCCGCGCCGTTGGGCCCGATGACCCCGACGACGGTGCCGGCGTCGACGCTGAGGTGGACGTCGTGCAGGGCGGTAAGACCGCCGAACCGCACGGTGAGGCCGTCGACCACGAGCAGGTCTTCGCCGGGAAGCGCCATCGATGACTCTCCTATCCCACCATGTGGACAACGTCGTACCGCGCGGTCGGTATGAAGAGACTGGGCTGCGGCGGCGGTCGTGTCAAGGTGCGAATCACCGAAACCGGACGGGCGCCCGGTGGTCTGAAAATTTCGGGATAGCGGCCGTTGCGGAAACCCTCGGCCACATACAAAAGAGGGCGGATGCGCGATGCGCACCCGCCCTCTTCGCGACCGGTCGCCGGCTCAGCCGGTGCCGGTCTGCGGGGCGATCATCGAAGAGGCGTCGAGCTTCGTCTGGACCACGCCCAGCTGCTGCAGCAAGTCCGGCACCCGCTGGATGCGGCGGGCGTCCAGGCTCGACCCGAAGGCCGGCATCACCATCAGGCTGGCGATGTCCTGGTCGACCTTGGCGTTGCGGACGACCAGCGGTTCGATCCGGGCCCGGTCGACGGCGGCGCGGGTCGCGTTGAGCATCGCGCGCTGGAACGCCCGCATCGTCTTCGGGTGGTCCTGGACCCACTTGGCGGTGGCGCCGTAGCCGGTGAGCGGGAAGTTCTGGGTGCTGCCGCTGGCGGCGTCGATGACCGGGAACGCACCCGCGGTCCGGGCGGCCTGGGTGAGGAACGGTTCCGGCTGGTAGGCCGCGTCAACCTTCCCCTGCGCCAGCGCGCCGCTCATCTCCGACAGCGGCATCGGCACCCACTGCACCTTGCCGGGGTCGACGCCGTGGTCGCGCATCACCGACCGGGTCAGCACGTCCGAGGCGGCGTTCTTCGAACTGATGGCGATCCGCTTGCCCTGAAGGTCGGTCACCGTCTTGACCGGCGAGTTCGGCACGGTGACGACCTCGTTGCTGCGCGGGCTCGCCGACGTCCCGTCGGTCACCAGCTTCACGTCGGCGGCGCCGCTGCTCTTGGCCAGGAAGAACAGGGTGTAGGTGGACAGCGCGAGGTCGTCCTGGCCGCTCGTCATCCGGCTGAGCGTCTCCTGCCCGCTGGCGCCGACGTCGGTCTGCACCTCGAGGCCCTCGGCCTTGAAGTACCCGCCCTCCTGGGCCAGCCAGAGCGGCGCGAGGTCGACGGTGGTGAGGATCGCGACCCGGATCGACGGCTTTTCGACGTCACCGGCGGCGGAGGAGCTCTTGAGCTGGCTGCACCCGGTCAGCAGGACGGCGAAGGCCAGGGCGAGCACGGCGAGCCGGCGTGTCGAGGCGCGATGAAGCATGCCACTCCTCGGAGAGAATTATGGGGACCACGGAATACGGCTCGTTCGGCCGTGATCAGCCGGACTGTAGATGACGATTTCCCGGGCCGCAAATACGTTGCCGAGAAATATGCCCCGCCAGGTTCACGCGAAAGAGTGACAAGAAGGCGAACGGGTAACCTACTGACAGGACGGTCAGGAGGGCCGGAAAGAAACCGACGTCACGCGGCCGGGTTTCGTGATCTTGCCACTGCAGGTAGTGACCTCGGGTTGCGCTGATCGTCGTAACGCCACCGAGTGGCGGCGCGACTGCCTGGCGTGACCTCCTCACCCGGCGAACCGGATCCCGCCGACGAGTTGATCAGGCGGATCGAAGAATCGACACCCCCCGGCTACCGGCACGTCGAATCCACGGTCGTCCACCGGGGCGAAAACGTCTACAAAACCGCGACGCTCTATTATGTACCGGAACAAAGCGGCGACGGGCAGCTGATCCTGGTGGTCAATTCCTGGACACCGCGCCCCGATTTCTCCGGGTTCGACCTGCGGCCGGGCGCGAGCGGGTGGACGTGCGAGGACGCCGACATCGCCGAACTGCACCGGTTCCTCTCGGGCCGTTTCGAGCCCGCCGAGCCGGACGCCCCGCTCGCGGCCGTCATCCGGAAGGTCCAGACGGGCGAAGCGGACGCGGGCCAATTGGCCCAATTGGCGGAAGCGCTGGCGGACGCCCCGAACGGGGCCGGAATCCTGGCCGCGCACGGCGCCGGGCAGGTGCTGCTCGACGGCATCCAGGCCGCGAAGCAGCGGGACGTCATCACGGCGCTTTCCGAAGTCGTCCGGGATCCGGCGGCCAAGGAGAACGAATTCCAGAAGATCCTCGAGGAAAGCTGGTGGATGTTCGGCGGAAAGTTCGTCGACAAGGCGAAGCGACGGCACCTGACGGTGATGACCCAGCTGGACGTCCCCCTGATCCGCGCCGACGGCGCACTCCACGTCGTCGAACTGAAACGGGCCTGCGTCCCGGATCTGGTCATCCCCCACCGGAACTACTTCGTCGTCGGCCCCGAAGTGAACAAGGCGGTCGGCCAGAGCATCAACTACCTGCGCGAATTCGACGAAGAACGCACCACGATCAAGGAGAAGCTCGGCATCGAATGCCGCCGCGCGTTCGCCACGGTGGTCATCGGCGACCCGCAGCACGTGCCGGACCCCAAGGCGCGCGAGCAGGTCCCCGACACGCTCCGGACGTACAACGCCCACCTCGGGCGCGTCGAGGTGATCACCTACGCCGACCTCATCCAGGGCGCGGAGAAGGCACTGGAACTGGCACCGGGCTAACCGTTCGCAACGGCCTCGGCGGGGATCGAGAAGCGGCGCAGGCCGGGCGTCACCGCACCGACGAGCACCACCGCCAGCACGCCCAGCACCCCACCGCTGACCAGCGCAAAGGTGCCCGAAACGGCACTGGCGACGAGCCCACCGCGCAGGTTGCCGACATCCGGACCGGCCTGCCCGACGATCTGCTCGGCGGCCGCAACCCGGCCGAGCAGCGCGTCCGGCGTGGCCAGCTGGACGAGCGCACTGCGCGAAACCACCGACACCGTGTCGGCCGCCCCGGCGAGGACGAGGCAGGCGAGCCCGAGCCACCGGTCCGGCGCCAGCCCGAACCCGGTCAGCGCGGCACCCCAGAGGGCGGATCCGGCGAGCATCACCCGGCCGGGCCGAGGCAGCCGCGTGAAGGTCCCGGAGAAGACGGACGCCACAACCCCGCCGACCGCGACGGCCGACAGGAACAGGCCGAGCGTCCGCGGATCGCCGGCGAAGCGTTCGGCGTTGACGAGCGGGAACAGGCTGATCGGCATGGACAGGACGGTGGCGGCGAGATCGGTGAGCAGCGCCCCGCGAACAACGGGCGTCCGCACGAGGAAGGCAAGCCCATCGACCACCCCCCGAAGCCCCGGCCGCGACGGCTCGCCATCGGGCCGCATCGCGGGGAGGCCGAAGACGCCGTAGAAGGCCAGGCCGAAGGTGAGAGCGTCGACGACGTAGCAGCCACCGACACCGGCCCACCCGAGAACGAGCCCGCCGAGCGCGGGGCCGAGCAGCATGGCGCTTTGAAAGGCAATCCGGTCCAGAGCCAGCCCGGCGGCCAGTTGACCGGGCGGCAGCAGCCGCGGGACGAAGGTCCGAGCGGCCGGCCCACCACAGGCGACAAAGCACGACTGGGCGGCGACCAGTACCAGCACCGCAACAACCGGAACGTCCCCCAGAAACCCTTGCACGGCAAGGAGAATGGAGCAGACGGCCTGCCCGGTGGTGGCAACGAGGGCAACCTTCCGCCGATCAACCCGGTCCACAAGCGACCCGCTGAACAGACCGAAGACGACAATGGGCAGAGCTTGCGCAAGCCCCACGGCCCCGGTCCACAGGGTGCTCCGAGTCAGTTCCCAGACCTGGAACATGACGGCAACAAGGGTCATCTGCGAGCCAAAGCCGGAGAAGACCTGCCCCAGCCAAAGCCGCCGAAAGGGCGGCGAGGTACGGAGCGGACCGAGGTCGACAAAGGCGCGGGCCAGAGACACGGGGAGATTGTAACAGTGCTTATACATGACGGGTGAGCAGCAGGAAGCTTGTCATCGGAGGAGCTGGGTGGTCATCCCGTCGCCTGAGGCCGTGAAAATCGCTTTGAGCCGGGCCCGCAACCCACAGCGCAGAGCGGGCCGACGACGCAAGCTTGCGGGCCCGGCTCAAAGTGATAGGCCTCGTTCAGGCGACGGGATGGCCACCCGGCGGCCCACCTCCCCAACGCTGGCCAGCAGCGCGAAGGGGTGGTCATCCCAGAGCCTGCCTGTCCGGCGAGGACGCTTTTTCCTTCGCTGCCGCGGCAGAGATCTTTCTGCCGCGGCTGGGGCGGGTCCGACCTCCCCCGCCCCTCCGGTGGGAGTCTCAGTCGGCGGCCGGGTGTGTCAAGGCGGGAGATCGGAAGAGCGACGTGTCGGGAAATAGTGTTTATCGAGA